>RPQH01000003.1 GCA_003820375.1 Ignavibacteriota bacterium | reverse complement strand
TGGAGAATATGTATGTATTAAACAGCGATACAATCTGGTATGTAGATCCCGAAAGTTCTTCAGGTGGTGTATTCCGCACCAACAATGGGGGAACAAACTGGATTCATCAATTAAGTTTAGGTACGTATAACCCAGCACATATTTACATGTATAATCAAAGAATAGGATTTATTGATGCCGGAAGCTTGAGGAAGACTACTGATGGAGGTACAACATGGACGCCTATAATTGGAGCAGGTAATTTCTTGGATATGTTCTTCATTGACAGCTTAAAGGGCTGGAAATGCAATTTAGATATGAAGAAAACTACTGACGGAGGTTTAAACTGGGTAAGCCAGGTTGTTCCCTCAGGTGGTAATATTTTAGGACAAGGAGTAACCGGATTTATGAACAAAGATAATGATACAATTTGGGCATTGGGCGAAACTATTATTATTGGAGGTACACCTCCTACTAGAGGAATTTTATTTAGAACGACTAATTCAGGTTTCAATTGGCTGTTTCAATTACCCGATACTGCAATTCATATAAACAGATACCCTTTTGGTAAATTTATTAATAATAGAATTGGATGGGCTTATGGTTATTTATCAGGTATTCATACAACTACAGGAGGTGAAACTATTTGGTATACAGATGTAAAACAAGTACATGTATCTGTACCTAATAATAATATACTTCATCAAAACTACCCAAATCCTTTTAATCCAAAGACAATAATAATTTATGAACTGAAGTCCATGACCAATGTTCAGTTAAAGATATTCGATATAAACGGCAAACAAGTATCTGCTCTAGTTGATTGTGAACAACCTGCAGGTATTTATAAATCAGAGTTCTTAGCAAATAGCTTAGCTTCGGGAATATATTTCTACACTCTTTTTATTAATAATAATATAAAAATTACTAAGAAAATGATTTTAGTAAAATAAAATTTATATATAACCAGTTCTGTACAATCAGTGTAACCTTTTATTTCTTTAGTACTCTTCCCATTGTCATTCCCGCATGCTGGAATCCACTGTAGATGATACGGATAATCTTTTAAGGTAGAAAAAATTGCTTTCACCCCCCTATGTCATTCCCGCATGCTTCTAGCGGGAATCCAATCAACGTGTGAAAATTGCAGAGAAGAGTTATTAGTTTTATGTAATTATTTCTATACGTTATTGATTAATCGCATTTATTTAACATGCTCATTGGATTCCAGCCTTCGCTGGAATGACAGGTGTGTATAAAAGCATGCTGGAATGACACAGGGGGTGAGCAATCTAGCATCGGGAGTATATTTTTATAGAATTGAAGCTGATAAATTTGTGCAAAGTAAAAAGATGGTACTGGTGAAGTAAAAACAGAAAAATCTTAATGGGGCTCTCCGGAGCCCTTTATTTTTTACTTAATCCTCCTCTAATATATTCATAGCTTTCTGAAAATACTATCCCGCAAATCATCAGAATACCGCCAATCATCTGCATTGAATTAAAATAATCATGAAGAAATATTACAGCCAATACAACCGCTGCCGGCTGTTCAAATGTAAATAACAATCCTGCCCTGATTGGAGTTGTCTCCTTCTGATATTTATTTCCAAGGAATGTTGCTATAAGTGTAGCAGGTATTGCAGTATAAAATAAACCCAGCAGTGATATTGTGTTTATATTCACATTTTTTATATCTTCAAACATTAACGCAAGTATAAGAGAGAAGCCGCTGACTACAATGAACTGGATTATTACAAGAGTATATAAATCATATTTTTTTGTATAGACATCAAGATAAACAATATAGAAAGCCCAGGCGAACGCACAGATAAGAGTTATCATATCGCCGGGATTTAATCCTGCTTCCATTGGCCTTGTCAGTAAAATAAGCCCAAACATAACAACAATGATTCCAATCCAGTTTTCAATCCCGACTTTTTTCCTGATAATAAAATGCTGGGCAAAAGGGATTATTAATAAATTCACGCCAGTTATCAATGCTGAGTTTGAGGCAGTTGTATATACCATACCGGAAGTTTGAGAAGCAAAGCCGAGGAAAAGTAAAAAACCTAAAAAGATACCCGCTTTTACAGCATCTTTGTTTTCAAAGCTTATCCTTTTATAAAAGATAATATAAAATATAGCGGCAGCAATAAAAAACCTTATAGCAAGAAAGAAAAATGGAGGCAGTTCTGTGAGCGTTACTTTGATGACAACGAATGTACCTGCCCAGATTAAAGCCACAAATACCAGTATGAGTTCAGCTTTTAGCTTTCTCAATTAAAACTCGGTAAATATAAGTTTTGCAAGGTTTGAAATTACAGGAATTACCGGTTTATATATTATAAGAATGCATGCAACAAAATATATAATCACATTAATCATTATCGGGATATCCTTAGTCACAATTGTTGTGGGCGATTCTCCAAGATTTTTTTTATGCATCAGGTACATATACCTGAATATTCCGTAAATAACAAACGGGGTGGTATAAATCAATTTATCGGTACCAAAAGTTGTAACTGTTCTTTCGGAAACGGTATATAATGCATATGAAATAATTGTACCTGCGGCAGCAATTGTGTTCAGCTGGTCTGCAAATTCAACCGAATATTCTCTTAGAACCTTCCTTTGTTTTTCAATATTTTCATGATTAACAACCTGTGAAAGCTCACCCCTGCGTTTGGATATTGCCAGGAACAATGATATAAAAATTGTAGTAAGTATCATCCAGCTTGATACTGCAACACTGATTGCGGCAGCTCCCCCAAGTACTCTCAGCATAAATCCAAATGAGATAAAAAATACATCAAGCAGTACAATTGATTTTATTTTTACCGAATAAATATAGTTTGAGAGGAAATACAGGATAATAACAAACACGAAAATAGGTTTCTGAAAAAAGAACATCAGAATGATTATCCCGATGAGTACAGTAAGAAAAATTAATGCCTGTTTTATGCTTATTTCTCCCGAAGCAATTGGACGGAATTTCTTTTTAGGATGGGAGCGGTCCGATTCCACATCCATAATATCATTTATTATATAAACCGTACTTGATGATAAGCAGAATACAACAAATGCAGAAAGCGATGCAATAGCATAATTAGCATCAAAAACATGTTTGGAAAAAAGCAGCGGTGCAAAAACGAAGAAGTTCTTTACCCACTGTTTAGGGCGTGCCAGCTTAATTAGGTCTAATATCATTAATTATAATTATTCTTTACCTTTTAATTTTCAGTTAGATTTATCTTGTCCCAGTTAATTTTAAAAACGAACATTTCATTGCCACCGCAAATAGTTCTTTCAATTAGTTTTGCTGAATATACTTTTTCTAATCCGTGAGAGTAATATTTCATCAGGTAACTGTACCATTCGGGGTAAATTATCAAATAATTCACATTATTACTCTTCAGGAAACGCATAACATTGGGGTCCTGGTCTTCAAGCTTTAACCTTCTGAACTTCAGCATCTCAGGAGTAACAAGACCCTCCATATCAATTATCTTTTTACCGGTTAAAAAAGTTATTGCCCCGATATCATTTAATGCAATAATCTTTTCCTCCGGCAGGTTCCGGTTTATCCAGTTAGCAATGTTCACCTGCTGGTTATTTATACAATCCACATTCTTTCCCGCTAAATATCCAAAAGTACCTGCTTTACCAATAGATACAAGTACTAATACAACTGCAAGGGCTGATGTATATTTTAACAGGCGAGGCTTGTTTTTACGAATATAACCAAATACCTTTGTCAATATATATATTGCTGTTAAATTAATAAATGGAATAATCGGCATTAAATATCTGCCGTAATGACGGGAATTATGTGTAATAAATATAGATGCTAAGGGTAAAAAAATCACCCATAAGAATATAAACAGCCATCTGTTATCTGCTTTACGTTTTATATAGGTATAGGAAAAATAAAATACAGAAAATAACAGCAGTAAAAAAATAAAAGGATTATCTTTTTCAAAATACGTGAATGTCGTATATATATAATCAAAACCGGATAAAAAATTCCAATCACTCAATTGTCCCCTGAAAGTATTTGGGAGCAATCTCCCGGTAAAAAATTCCGAAAAAATTGGATAAGGAGATATAGCTGCCAAGAATAAAATTGCTGATAAGATTAATGGTTTTAAATTTTCTTTTAATTCTTTACGAAGCAGTATAAATGAGGATAAATAATATAATATACCCAATAAGTATGCTTCAGGTCTTACAAGCACTGCAACACCAAGCAGCAATCCTGTTGCAGCTTTCAATTTTTTTTGGTCAATCTCTCTTAAATGTATAAAGACTATAATTAATGTTAACCAGCAGAAAAGTGTAATTTCCATTCCCGATAAAGATGACCATATAAGTCTTCTGTTAAAAGCTGTTAATATAGCTGCAAGCAGAGCATACTCTTTACCAATCTTTAAATATAAACCCAGGCGGTAAACTTCTATACACGTTAGGAAAAAGAACAATAATGTTACAGCTAAGGCATAAGGAAGGATCAGGCTTCTTGATATTAAAAAAGGAACAGCAAGAATAACCACCCACAGCGGTGAAGTTGTGCCTGGGGTCGGTGCACCAATATTATATTCAAAGAAGTGACCATGAGCAAAGTTCTCTGCAAAGCGGAAATGTATCCACGCATCATCCAGCGGCATGCCGAATTGGTGATTTGTAATGTAATAAATTGACAGCAGATAATAAACCGTTCCAATTAAGAATGCAATGGCTATATAAATGTAATTCCTGTTTGTATTATTAAACATTATGACAATCCATAATCAGGAATTGGAACGTACGTTTATTACTGATAATATAAAGTACATAATATAAAAAATTAACATTGAAAAAAAAGTGTATGGACAGGAAATCACCAATAAGGAAATTATGATTTAATTAAAAGTAACTTTATTCCAGTTAATTTTAAAAATAAACATTTCATCACCTCCGCAAATTGTATTATTATCAAGCTTTGCTGAATATATTTTCTCTAATGCCGGTGAATAATACATCATGAGGTAACTGTACCACTCGGGGTAAATAATTAAATAGTTTACATTATTTTTCTGCAGGAAACGCATAACATTGGGGTCCTGGTCTTCAAGCCGTAACCTTCTGAACTTCAGCATCTCAGGAGTGACAAGACCCTCCATATCAATTATCTTTTTACCGGTTAAAAAAGTTATTGCCCCGATGTCATTTAATGCAATAATCTTTTCCTCCGGCAGGTTCCGGTTTATCCAGTTAGCGATATTCACCTGCTGGTCATTAATATTATCTACATTCATACCAAGCAAATATCCGTACAAACCCATACCAATAAAGGAAAAGAAAATGATAAACGAAATAATTGCTTTCTTATATTTGAAAAATGTTAACCGGCTGTGTTCAGAATGTGATAATAGCTTTTGCAATATACTGATTGCCGCTAAATTAATAAATGGAATAACCGGAATAAGATACCTGCCATGGTGCCGCCAATTGGGAGTTAAAAATGCTGATATAACGGGTAATAATATTATCCATAAATAGATTAACAGCCAGTTGCTTGCAATTTGCTTTTTGAAAACGGACTTAATAAACAGGTATGAACCTAAAAGCCATAATATAAAAACAATAAAATTATCCTTGACAAATAATCTCCATGTAGCATTCATAAAATTTATATCGGGCAGAAATCTCAGAGCTCCCTGTTGTCCCTGGAATGTGTTGGGTAAGGGTTTCCCTGTTAACAAATACGAAAAGACAGGATAAGGTGATAATATTATAATGAACAATATAAATGAAAAAACTATAGAGAAAACATTTTCCTTAAGGTTTTTTCGTAATATAATTAAAGTGGAAAAATAATAAAGCAAACCAAACAAATAAGTTTCAGGTCTTACAAGAGCGGCTATACCAAGTAATATTCCCGTAATAACTCTAATCTTCTTTCTGTCAATTTCATCGAGATGAATACGCAGAACAACCAGTATAAGCCAGCAGAAAAGTGTAATTTCCATTCCGGATAGAGATGACCATATGAGCCTGCCATTAAGAACAGTGAGCAAGCCGGCAAGCAGCGCATAGTTTTTGTTAAAACCGAGTTTCAACGCTAAACGGTAAACTTCTATACACGTTAGGAAAAAGAATAATAATGTTACAGCACATGCATAAGGAAGAATTAAGCTTCTTGATATTAAAAAAGGAACAGATAATATAACCACCCACAGCGGTGAAGTTGTGCCGGGGGTTGGGTCACCAATATTAAATTCGTAGAAGTGGCCCAGAGCAAAATTCTCTGCAAAGCGGAAATGTATCCATGAATCATCCAGCGGCATGCCGAATTGATAACCGGTTATAATATATTCAGTCAAAAGGTAAATTATAGTTACTGCAAAAAACACAGCAAAAATATATAAGTAATTCCTGTCAGTGGTTTTAAACATTAGTGGGGTAAATCCTAATCAAGATATTGTTTTTATATGGCGTTAATCAAATTAATATTTATTAAAATAATGAAAATTTAAGGAATAAAAAGGAAGAAAAACTAACTAAATGGGTTAAAAACGAGTTTTTTGCAAATTTATCTTTTCCCAATTTATTTTGAAAACAAACATCTCAATATCACCAAGAATTGTGCCGTTTTCAACCCGGGCTGAATAAACAGTATCAAAAGCATAGGAATAATCCTGCATTAAGCTTTTATACCATGAAGGGTAAATAATCAAATAATTAACATCATTATCTTTTAAATATTTAATAAAATTCTTTGATTGGTTCGCCGGTTCAGTTTTTCTGATTTTCAATATATCGGGAGTAACAAGCCCTTCCATGTCAATTATTCTTTTATCTGTAATATATGAAATAGCCCCTATATCGTTTAATGCAATAATCTTTTCTTCCGGTAAATTTTTTTCAACCCACCTTGCAACATTCAAATGCTGATCGTTTATATTATCAACGTTCATAGCTATATAATATCCATAATGAACAACACCTGCAAAAGAAAGAAGAAATAAAGCTATTACAAATGCATTTCTGCAAGCAAGAATACCGGGCTTTCTTTTTTTACAAAATTCTATTCCTTTTACCAGTATATAAACGGACAAAATATTTATAAACGGAAGCAAAGGTATTAAATATCTTCCGTGATGGTTGTTTTTTGGCAATAAGAATGTTAAACAGGCAGGAAGCAGAACGATCCAAAGATTTAAAAGCAAGAGTTTTTTTTCAGGTCTTGATTTTACGAGTGTGAATAAAAAATAACCAATTGAAGTGAACATTAACAGCAGTATAAATACATTATCCTTAAAAAATATTTTTCCGGCTTCTCTTAAAAATATAATATCCGGAATATATCTTAATCCGCCCTTTTGTCCCTGGAATGTATTTGGCAGTAATCCACCTGTATTTATATAACAAAATATGGGATAAGGAGAAATAATTAAAATAAAGAATACAAAAGAGAATAAAATATTCCTGTAATTTGTTCTCAGGTCATTCTTGAAAAGAATAATCACAGTTATGAAATAAATTAATGCAAACAGGTAAGCTTCAGGTCTTACTAATGCTGATATACCAAGAAGGATACCTGTAGAGTAACTAATTTTCTTTTTCTCAAGCTCACCAATGAATGAATTTACAATAACCAAAGTGATAAAAGAAAATAAAGTTACTTCCATACCCGAAAGTGAAGCCCATAACAATCTACCGCTTATGAGGGTAAGAAATACAGCGAGCATTGCATAGTTTTCGTTAAATCCAATCCTTTTAGATAATTTGTAAACCTGGAAACAAGTTAATAAGAAAAAAATTGAGCTTACTGCTATTGAGTAAATTAATATTGCACTTTTACTAAATAAAAAAGGCACGGTGAGAATAACGACCCATAAAGGAGATGTAGTACCCGGTGTCGGTTCGCCAATGTTATAATGAAAAAAATACCCATGAGATAAATTTTCTGCAAAGCGGTAATGTATATATGAATCATCAAGAGGTACTCCAAATTGATGGTCTGTAATTATATATTCAGATGATAGGTAAGCAAAGGTCAGAACAACATAAGCAAGAAATATATAAAAATAATTTCTTTTAAGCATTGGGTTGAAAAAAGCTTTTAAAATCCCTTAATGTTTCACTTAAACTTACGGAAATTAAAGGTTTAAAAAAAGGAAGTGCCGTATCTCTTAAATATATTTTGTAATCACCTGGCAGGTTTTTATTGAATGGTATAACGCTAAAAGTCGCAATAAAACAGGAGAAGCAAAAAAAAAGGTTGATAACATATTCTGTTATCAACCTGTTTTGAAATTACTTTATATTTTCAATTGTTAAAACACAGTTGTTTCTTCATAAATACCAAATACTTCTTTTAACTCACCGCACATTTCGCCAAGTGTTACATTGTTGCGTGCACAGTCAAGTATTCTGGGCATCATGTTGGTTCCATCCTTAGCAGATTGCAATAAGTTATTAAGGCATTCCTTAACTTTTTCATTATTACGTGAAGCTTTTAGTTCTTTCAATCTTCTTATCTGATTTTCTTCCACTTCTTTTGAAATAGTTAAAATAGGAATATCTATCTCTTCATCTTCTTCTATAAAATCATTTACACCGACTATTATTTTTTCCTTTTTATCAAGTTCTCTCTGGTACCTGTAGGCGGCATCGGCTATTTCCTTCTGGAAAAATCCTGCTTCAATTGCAGGTATTACACCGCCAAACGCTTCTATCTTTTCAAAATATTTTTCTGCATCTTCTTCCATCTTTTGGGTTAATGATTCCACATAGTAACTTCCTCCCAGTGGGTCAACAGTATTTATTACACCATGCTCATGTGCAATGATTTGCTGAGTTCTTAATGCAATCTTTACTGCTTTATCGGATGGAAGTGCAAGAGTCTCATCCATTGAGTTTGTGTGCAGACTTTGTGTTCCGCCAAGTACTGCGGCAAGTGCTTCAATTGCCGTTCTGACAATGTTATTTTCCGGCTGCTGTGCTGTTAACGAACATCCTGCAGTCTGTGAATGGAATCTTAGTATCCACGATTTGGGGTCTTTTGCACCGTATTTATTTTTCATTCTCTTGGCATATATCTTCCTTGCAGCCCTGTACTTTGCAATCTCTTCGAAGAAATCAAGATGTGCATTAAAGAAGAAAGAAATTCTTGGTGCAAATTCATCAACATTCATACCTCGTGCAATACATGCTTCGATGTAAGCAAAACCATCGGCTAACGTGAATGCAAGTTCCTGTGCAGCAGTTGAACCCGCTTCTCTTATGTGATATCCGCTGACAGAAACAGGATTGAACTGCGGAACATTATCTTTGCAGAATTCTATCATATCAACGATAATTCTCATCGAGGGTTCAGGAGGATAGATATATTCCTTCTGTGCAATATATTCTTTTAATATATCATTCTGCATAGTTCCTCTTAATTTATTGAAAGGAACGCCCTGCAATTCGGCAACGGCAAGATAAAATGCAAACGCCATAGCAGCGGATGAATTAATAGTCATTGAAGTTGAAACTTTGTCTAACGGAATTCCATCAAACAGAATTTTCATGTCTTCAATAGAAGAAATTGCAACACCGCAGATACCAACTTCACCTTCTGAGGATGGAGCATCTGAATCCCAGCCCATGAGTGTCGGCAGGTCAAATGCGGTAGATAGCCCCGTCTGTCCATGCTGAAGTAAGTATTTAAACCTCTGGTTAGTATCTTCGGGTGAGCCAAAACCGGCAAACTGCCGCATAGTCCACAACCTGCCTCTGTACAGGTTATGATGGATTCCTCTTGTATAAGGATATTCCCCGGGATAACCTATTTCATTTTCAAAATCGATATTCTTTGTATCATCGGAAGTATAAAGAAGCTTAACTTCCTCACCGCTGAGAGAAGTAAATTTCATCCCGTTTGTTTTCATTTTTTCTGCAGTTTCAAGCCATTCCTGCTTGTTTTTGCTTTTATTCTCCAGGGGGCTTTTCTTGTTCTGCCCGTTTGATTTTGTTCCGTTACCTTGCATTTTAGTTAGTTTTTTTGATTTAGCTTTAAAAATAAGAAATTTCTAAGATAAATGAAATAAAAATAAGAGTTTTGTGTGCTAATATGATTTTTTACTCTGATTTTGACTTTATCTAGTATAACGAAAAAAAATGTAAAATGTTCAAAAGTAGGATTGAGGAATTGAAAGTTATTTCTAGTTATTAATCAGGAATAGCAAAAAACATGATGGATATAATTATTTATGAAGTTCATTAATCATTTTTGTAATTACTGATTTTAAATGGGGTATATTATTTTTGCAAATAAAATAAACAACTTCATGATCCACTATTTCATAATGATGAGATATTAAATTCCTGAATCTTTAAATTTTTCGCTATACAATTTCTCCATAATTATATAAATAATTCTTATCATTTTTATTAATGTTTATGACCGACTCACCTATAACTTGAAGACGCATAGAAATAGAATCTAATAAAGTTATACCATAAGGTCTATTTACAAAATCATCTACAGACTTTATTTCTTTAAATCTTTCTTCAATAATTTCAATTGAGTCGGAAATGTTTTCTAAATAATCCTTAACTAATTCATCATCCATAAATCACGGTCTTTTCTAGTCTTTGCAAAAAATTCTTTTTAAGGTATTTTCTCATTCTAATAATATCTATTTTTTTATCAAAATTATCTTCCAGAAAGATATATAATCCAGCTAAATCATCAAAAGATGGTTCCTTGAATTCAACGAGGAAATCAATGTCACTTGATTCAGATTGTTTGCCTATAGCGTAAGAACCAACTAAACCAATTCTGACAACTGAAAACTTTTCTTTTAATGTTTCATTGTTTTTTTTAAGAAAATCTAATATTTCTTCTTGTGTTAGCATATTTTAAAGATTTACTATCAATAATAACAAAAAAAGGTTTTATTTTAAAGAAACAAAGATATAAGATTTTGGACTAAAGTCTATTTGAACCGGTTCTATATTCCACGGGTTAAAACCCGTGGTTATAAAATCTGTAAAAAGAAACTCTGTGTTCTAATTCAATATTGCAATAATCTATAAATCAATTTAAATTAAGAAAAATAAACTAATATTACATTGAAAGTATTAATTACCGGAGCGGCAGGAAATTTGGGGAGTCATCTTGCGAAATATTTAATGAATGGCAGTGATGGATTAGAGCTAAGATTGATGATTCATAATACACTGATACCTTATAATATTCCCGATAAAAGCAAAACAGAGATTGTAAAAACAGACCTTTCAAAACCGGAAACGTTACCGGATGTATGTAAAGATATTGACTGTATTGTTCATTTTGCCGGAATTCTATTTGAACCAAATCCCGAATCATTTCTTCCAACAACAAACGTTACTTATTTCAGGAATCTTGTAAATGCTGCAATTGAATCAAACGTAAAAAAGATAATACTTATAAGCTTTCCTCATGTTGAAGGAAATACAAGTCCTGAGCATCCTTCAACTGAAAGATTAGATGGAAAACCAATTTCCGTTCATGCACAAACGCGACTTCAGGAAGAACAGTATTTATTCAAAGCTTGCAATGATATATCAACAACGCCGGTATCATTAAGAGTGGGTATGGTTTATGGCAAGGATATACTGATGCTTGATGCCGGAAGATATTTAATGAGAAAGCGGTTACTGGGTGTCTGGAAGAAACCAACATGGATTCACTTGATATCGCTGGATGATTTTCTTGAAGCTACTAAGCAGGCAATTATAAAAAATAATATTCACGGTATTTATAATATTGGTGATGAGAAACCTTTATACCTGCAGGAGTTCCTGGATAAAATGGCAATACATCTTAGCTATCACAAACCGTGGAGAATGCCAGAAGGACTTATCTTTACCGCCGCTCAATTAGTTGAATGGTATGCTAAATTGTTTAAGACAAAATCACCCATTACAAAAGACTTTATTAGAATTGGAATGGTATCTTACACAGGTGACACGAAAAGGATGAAGGAAGAGCTGTTGGAAAAATTGAAATATCCCACGATTGAAGAGGGAATACAGATAATGTAACTCAAAATTGAAATAAACAAACCATCTTGAGTTTTCGAAATTAATGTATTATATTTCGTATTATTCCTATTATTAGGAATAATACGAAATATAATGAACTATATTGAACTTAATAACTCACTGAAGAACTTTCTCGTTTTTTCTATTAACGATATAGAAAAAGTCGAGCCATCATTTCATAAACAGCGTTTATCTGAGTGGCAGGAAAAAAATTACATAAAGAAAATTGTTAAAGGCAAATATATTTTCTCAGATGTACCTGTAAATGATTACACTTTATTTTATATTGCCAATAAAATTTATGGACCATCATACATTTCATTGGAATCTGCTTTATCATATTACAATTTAATTCCTGAAGCTGTTTACCTGCTTACATCTGTTTGTACAAGAAGAACTTACAACTTTGATACTACGCTTGGTTCTTTTAGTTACCGTCAAATAAAAAAGAATTTATTCTTTGGCTATATAAATATAAGTTTCAATAATTATTCTTTCAAAATTGCAGAACCTGAAAAAGCAGTAATAGACTATATGTATTTGAATTCTCACATAGATAATATTAATCATTTCATAGAACTAAGAATCAATAAAGATGAATTCTGTAATATTATAGAATTTGAAAAAGTATACAATTACTTATCAATTATAAAGAATAAAAAACTGGATATTAGAATAAAAAAATTTCTAAAATATATTCAAAATGCTTAGTATAAGTGAAATTGAAAAATATTACCCGGAAAATCAGAAGCCATTTAAAAGAAATCTTTTAAGAGAATTTCTTCAGTATAAGATTCTCTTTTTTTTGTTTGATTCAAAAAATGCATCTAAGCTTTCATTTATCGGTGGTTCTGCGTTAAAGATTTTATATGGCAACAATAGGTTCTCCGAAGACCTGGATTTTGATAACTTCCAGCTAACAGAGTCCCAGTTTGCAAAACTTTCGGAAGTTGTTAAAAATGGATTGGAGGCTGAAGGATATTCAGTAGAAATCAATATTGTATATAAAAAAGCTTTTCGCTGTAATATTAAGTTTCCTAAATTACTTTTTAACGAAGGACTTTCCGGTTACATATCAGAAAAAATTTTAATTCAATTAGATACCGATATGCTGGGATTTGATTATAAGCCAGAAAGAAAAATTATTAATAAGTTCGATATCTTTACTGAAATCTTTGTAACTCCATTAGACATTTTATTATCTCAAAAAATTTATTCAGCTTTAAACAGGAAAACTCATAAAGGAAGAGACTTTTTTGATATTGTGTTTCTAAAATCTTTAACAAAACCAAACTATGATTATTTAAAATTTAAGTTAGATATTGATAATCCATTTGAATTAAAACAGCGGTTAATGGATGAATGCAGTAAAATTAACTTCAAAACTCTTGCAAACGATTTAAGACCTTTTCTTATCAATGGGAATGATATTAAAAAAATTGAATTGTTCGAAGAATATATTAGAACAGTTGAGTTTTGAAAAAAATAATTGTTATTTATTTATCGTTATATTTCAAAGAAACATCAACTAATCCGCTGTTGTTCTATATATTAAAGAGCATTTTATAAGATTTACATTTTTGCTATGTTTATAGCTTTAATCATCAATCATTTATAGAAATATTGTTAACAGAGAGTGAATTTGAACGTTACAGCAGGCATCTTGTAATCCCGGAAGTCGGTGAAGTAGGTCAGCAAAAGCTTAAATCGGCAAGTGTCCTGATAATCGGTGCGGGGGGACTTGGCTCTCCTTTGTCGCTGTACCTGGCTGCTGCAGGTATCGGGAATATCGGCATTGTTGATTTTGATACAGTCAGTTTGACTAACCTCCAAAGACAGGTAATTTACGATACCGCTGACTTAGGAAAGCCGAAGGCTGAATTGGCAGGGAAAAAGATTCTGGCTATTAATCCCGGTATTAAAGTAAAAATATATAATACGAAATTAACTTCAGAAAATGCAGTTGAGATATTAAGAGATTATGATATAATAGCAGATGGCACTGATAACTTCTCAACAAGATATCTGGTTAATGATGCATGTTTAATTCTTAACAAGCCGAATGTTTATGCAAGTATTTTAAGGTTTAACGGACAGGTATCGTTGTTCAATTATAATAATGGCCCTTGTTACAGATGTGTATATCCCGAGCCGCCTGCTCCGGGTGAAATACCTTCATGTGAAGAAGGAGGAGTAATTGGAGTACTGCCCGGTATCATTGGCACTCTACAGGCAAACGAAATTATTAAAATTATTTTGGGTGCCGGCAAAACATTATCGGGAAGATTGTTGTTATTCGAGGGGCTTACAACATCCTTCAGGGAATTAAAGATACATAAAGATAAAAACTGTCCTTCGTGCAGTAAACAATTAACTACTTTGTCTGATTATGATATGTTATGCGGAACAAATGGTAATGTTTTAAGTAATATGAGTGAAAATAAGAAAGAAATAACGGTTGAAGAACTGAAAAAGAAAATTGAAAACAACGAGAAGTTCATATTGGTGGATGTCCGTGAACCATACGAAACTCATATTTCAACTATAGGGGGTGTATTAATTCCGATGAAACAGTTACCTTACCGGATCGACGAGTTAAATAAAGATGATGAGATTATTGTATATTGCAGAACCGGGAACAGGAGCTATTACGCAACGGAGTTTTTAACTGATAAGCAGGGGTTTAAAAATGTAAAAAATCTCATTGGCGGAATAAACGCCTGGGCTGAAAAAATAGATAATTCATTAACGAAGTATTAACTAAATTGCAAAATGAAAATTAAAATCGTACTTGAGCCAAGTGATGAAGGTGGTTACACTATTTATGTACCCTCACTTCCGGGTTGTATAAGTGAAGGTGAAACAGAAAAAGAAGCAATTGATAATATTAAAGAAGCAATTGAATTATACTTAGAACCTGTTGAAGATGAACTAATTCTAAAAGATGGGGTCAAAACAAAAGAATTAAGATTGTGACCAAGATACTTTCATTGCCATATTATAAAATTGTAAATGCTTTACAACGAGATAGCTGGATTGTAGTAAGGCAAAGAGACAGCCATATAAGGTTGCAAAAACGAATTGCAAATGAAACTTTGAAGGTTACTGTACCGGCTCATAAACCTGTTAAAAGATCTACACTTGCTCATATACTGAAACATGCAAAGATAGATATTCAAGTATTTCTAAACAATTTATAAAATCATTTTAAATGGATACTGTTACTGAAACTGAAATTATATTAAATCTCAATCTTGAGGAAGAAATACTTGCATTAAAGAAAAAGCTTAATGCAGTTATACTTGCTCATTATTACCAGGAATCGGAGATACAGGACCTTGCAGATTTCATAGGTGATTCACTCGAATTATCCAAAAAAGCTGCTGCAACTGATGCTGATGTAATTGTGTTTGCCGGTGTGCATTTCATGGCAGAGACTGCAAAGATATTGAATCCAACGAAGAAAGTTTTGCTTCCTGATTTGAATGCAGGATGCTCACTGGCTGAAGGATGCCCCGCACCTTTATTTAAGAAATTCATCGACCTGCACCCTGACCATATTGTTATCAGTTATATCAATTGCTCAGCTAATGTGAAAGCATTGAGTGATATAATATGTACTTCATCAAATGCAGTGAAGATTGTTGAACAACTGCCGCCTGAACAGAAAATAATATTTGCACCCGATAGGAACCTTGGCAAGTATATAATTAAGAAAACCGGGCGTGACATGGTTTTATGGGAAGGAAGCTGTATTGTGCATGAAACATTCAGTGATAAAAAAATAATACAGCTCAAGCTTGAGTATCCCGAAGCGTTGCTTATTGCTCACCCGGAATGTGAAGAAACATTATTGAACAGGGCTGACTTCATCGGCTCTACAAGTGCCTTGCTTAAGTTCATCGAAGAAAACCCGGCAAATGAATTTATCGTAGCAACGGAAGAAGGTATCATTTACCAGATGCAGAAAAAATGCCCGGAGAAGAAGTTTATACCGGCACCACCTGAAGAAAATTGTGCCTGCAACCAATGTCCATACATGAAGCTTAATACAATGGAGAAACTATACCTTTGCATGAGAGACCAGAAACCGGAAATAATACTTGATGAGGAAATACGATTAAGAGCTTTAAAGCCAATACAAAAAATGCTGGAAATGAGCAAGTAACTGCAATGAAAAATGAAGATGAAGAATGAAAAATGATGCGAGATTTTAGATGTGATGTTGATATAAGTGCTATTTAACTATTATATTATCGTTATCTTTATAAGCTGCTCTTGTAATAATTTAAACCTTGCTCTGACAAATATCGGAATTTAAATAACTAAACAATTTATACCATGGGACGAACACTGCATTATGGTATTAGGGAAAAAATTTATTTATCTGAAGAGCAAAAAGATGCTCTGCATGAACTCTCACAGAAATATCAAAAAGAATATGAATGGGAATGGGAAACGGTTTGGTTTCCGCCTTTATACAAATTTGATGTAGTTGAAAATGATAAGAAAAAAGATGATAAGGAGGAAGATGAAAATTTAGATCATCTTGTTGAGCGAATAGAAGATGAGCTTGATGAAACCGGTGATTTTGACATCAAAGTTATCCGGAAAAGTGATGTTGATTGGGATGATGAAGATAAACTTTACGGATTTACAAAGGTTTATGGAAATGAAATTAATGCTCACAACGTAATAAAATTTGTAGTAGATGCTTCAAAAATCCTGCCGGATGAAACCTTTTATTTTATAGATGATGCAGATGCATTATACTGTCCGTTACTTGTTAAGAACGGGCTTGCTAAACCCGATGTGGAATCAATCAGGCGTTCTATTGACTATATGAAGAAAAACCATAGTATACGTGAAGGCGGATTATGGGATACAACTAACAGGGAAATATTTTACAGGAAACTTATTAAAGAGTGGGAGTGGACTGATATATACAGGTTTGTCCGCCCTTTAAAAGTTACAGAAGAAATAAAGAAAAAGAAAAAAACCGATACAATAAATATAACTGAAGAAAACGTTGAAGACCTTGGCGCTGCGGCTCTTGATTTGCTGCTGGATGAACGGCTTGAACAAATGAAGTATTACGAAGATATATACACATTTCCGGAAGAAATCTGACGTAATTAGGTTTTTTCAATGGGATTGTTTCACTCACAATAGATTGATATTTTTCATACAATGATAATTTGCATGCTATTAGTTTTATAAATTAACAATTTTTCACATGGGACGGTCATTATTTTACGGTCTTGATGATAGTGTAATTCTTACTCAGGAACAAAAAGTTGCCCTTCATGAACTTTCAAAAAAATACCGTAAGGAATTTAAATGGGAGTGCATAAGTGCATGGTTTCCCTCCATGTATAAATACGATATTCCCGAGACATACGATAATGATTTTGATGACGACCAGTTTGCTGAAGACCTTGAAGCTATGTTTGAGCGTAATAAATACCGTGATGAAAATGATGATGATGATGATGACGAATTTAGCTTCAGTATTAATGGCGTAACGGTTGACCAGATTGAACAGGACGAAAAGGAAACCATACTTTTCGGATGTACACTTGCAGGCGGGAATGAGTTTGATGCTCATAATGTAATTAAGTTTATGGTTGATGCATCAAAAATTATACCTGATGAAGAATTTTATCTGGATGATGACGGGTTCGCTTTGTATTGTCCGGTATTAATTAAAAATGGTTTGGCAAGTCCTGATGTGAAGCGGATAAACTACCAACTTGATAATATGATTAATAATTTCCTGCTTCAGAAAAAAGGATTTTATGACCCTGCTAAAAGAATTAAATTTTTCCAGTTGGTGCTCGAACATAAGGAATGGACAGATATTAATAAATTTGTAAGGCCTGTTGTCATTACCGAAAGACCGGAAAAGAGACCTCCGGTAGATCTTGATTTGGATTATGATGATGATAATGACGAAATAAGTGATGAAGCACTTGAGAAATTTAAAAATGAGCTTGCCATAGAAGAATTCTTAGAGCAAAGCAAATATTATGATGATATAGATTATTACCCTGAAAAAATAGGTTAAATTTAGAATTATATTTTCAAATTTAGATTATCGTCTCGTCTAATCTGTTTTCAATACTACCTCATTTTACACCGTCAGCGTTTTTGGGCACGGTTTATCTAACACAAACTTTAACCAATAATTACAATTTTTTACTCTTTTTTATTTACTTTTATTATATAATATTCTTATTCGTACTTTATAAACCTTAAAAACTTTATAAACCTTATAAACTTTACATGCAGTTAATTCAATTTAAACGAAATGAAGATGAACAATCCATCCATCTGAAATTTGATGATGGATTTGAAAAAGATATAACATTACAGGAATTAAGGGATAATTGCCCGTGTGCTTCATGTAAAGGTGAGGAAGTATTACTGCATAAATATGTGCCTCAGAAACAGAAAATCAGTAATTTAGGTTATATGTTAGACAGGGCAGAACCCGTTGGTACCTATGCAATTAAACTCTTCTGGCGTGACAGGCACGATACAGGAATCTATTCATGGGAATACCTCAGAAAATTAGCAGAAAAGAAAGCATAATATAATGATGAAAAAAGAGGGAAACAGTATTATAGAAGCAGGCAGCAATCCGAAGCTTGGTTTTGGGTTTAACTTTCATGACCTATTCTCCCAGCCAAAGCTTAAGGAGCTTGCAGAATTATTTAATAAATATTTTCAAAATGAGAATCCTTCTTTATATGAAAAATTTTCTATATACAGGAATGCTAAAGGAACGGGTTTCACACCGGTGGAGACCTCTAAAATTATAATTGATTCAGCAAGGCATTTGGAAAACTTCCTCGGTGAATTATTCGGCATACAAAGCGAGATCGAAAATCTGAGAGCAAGTGTTGAGCCGGGCAGGATTATTACTGCCGCAAGAAAAGATTTTATCCAACGCAGGGTATTTAAGAATGCAAAAAAGCTTGATATGCTTGATGTGAGCTTTAAAGAGTTGGATGAAACGGTTAAGATAATTAAAATAAAGCTGTTTCCTGAGCTAGAGTGGCAAACAGATGAAGAGCGGGCTACAGCAAGTATGTTAAATACAATCCTGGAATTAGAGAAGGAATATAAGACAGCTCTGGAAGCAGTTAAAACCGATTATCAAATACCGGAAAAATCTAAAACTATTGTTCATCATTACAAAAACGTTCTTTCAAGTTATCATGACAGTAAGGCATTTTTTAAAAAGCTTGGTTATGATTATCAATCTTCCTTTAATGAAGACCATATTAATTATGAATTGCTGAAAAGAATTATTGAATTGCTTGAATCATGGTCATATAAAAGATATTACGATACGGAAGAAAGAAAGAGGATACATGAATGGGTTTTATACAAGATGCCGGTTGATATGGAATATTTCGACCTTGTTCATAACAAAGAGCGGGACAGCAATATTCCGGAAAGGATATATGGCAAAGAGGATTCACTCAGAAAAAGAGACGGCTTTGAGCAGACCGACAGAAGATATAATAACCGGCAGGTAATGTGGGAAGTTGAATATTGTATATTCTGCCATGAAAGAGATAAGGATTCATGCAGTAAAGGATTGCATGAAAAAGGCGGTACGATAAAAAAGAACCCGCTTGGTATAAAGCTTCATGGATGTCCGCTGGATGAGAAGATATCAGAAATGCATTACCTGAAAAACGAGGGCAGGTCGCTTGCTGCTCTTTCTGTTGTAATGATCGATAACCCAATGTGCCCGGGAACAGGTCATAGAATTTGCAATGATTGCATGAAAGGATGTATATATCAAAAGCAGGAGCCGGTGAATATTCCGCAAATAGAAACTAAAGTATTAACGGATGTTCTCAGCTTGCCGTATGGTTTTGAAATTTTTTCATTACTCACAAGATGGAATCCTGTTAAAGTTGAGCGTCCTTATGAACTGCCGTATAACGGGAAGAACATACTTGTTGTCGGGCTTGGACCTGCGGGTTATACATTAGCACAGCATTTATTGAATGAGGGTTTTGGTGTTGTTGGCGTTGATGCCTTAAAGATAGAAAAAGTTCACAGGGATATTACAGGCTACATTGATGAAAAGGGGAATTATTTTCATCCCGTACCTGTAAAAGATGTGAGTGATATAAGAGATGAGCTTGATGAAAGAATATTTCTTGGTTTTGGCGGTGTATCGGAATACGGAATTACAGTAAGATGGGATAAAAATTTTCTCAAGATAATATATCTTACTTTAGCAAGACGGAATCACTTCAGGGCTTATGACGGGATAAGGTTTGGCGGCACAATAGAAATAGATGAAGCATGGGATATGGGCTTTGACCACATAGCAATTGCCACTGGAGCAGGAAAACCTACAATTGTGAAAATGACAAATAACCTTTCCCGCGGTATGAGAATGGCATCTGATTTCCTGATGGCATTACAGCTTACCGGTGCGGCTAAAAAAGAATCGATAGCAAATCTTCAGCTTTTATTGCCTGCTGTTGTTATCGGCGGGGGATTAACAGCAATTGATACTGCTACAGAAGCTGCTGCATATTATCCCGTGCAGGTTGAAAAATATCTTGAACGCTATGAAAGCATTAAAAATGAGCTTGGTGATGAGGAATTCTGGAAAATGCTTGATGCCGAAGAAACTGAAATTGCCAAAACATTTATTGAGCATGGTAAAGAAATTAGAGCTGAGAGAAAGCGTGCTGCAGAAAATAAAGAAGAACCAAACTTTGTACCGCTTGTAAGAAAATGGGGCGGTGTTACAATTGCTTACAGAAAAGCTATGCAGGACTCACCTGCTTACAGGTTAAATCATGAGGAAGTTATTAAATCACTCGAAGAAGGAATATTTTACTGGGAAAAATTAAATCCCATTGAAGCAAAGATAAACCAATACGGTTCAATTAAAGAAGTAGTGTTTGTTAAGCAGGGAAAAAATGAATCAGGTAAATGGAAAGACCTTGATGAGCAAGTAACACTTCCGGCAAGGTCAGTACTTGTAGCGGCAGGTACTTCACCTAATGTGATATATGAACGCGAACATCCTGGTACATTTAATCTCGATGAATGGAACCAGTTTTTCCGGACATATAATCTTGATGAGAACTCAAACCTTATAGAAGCAAATAAAGGAGAGACAGGATTCTTTACATCATACAATAAAGACGGAAAATTTATTACAGTGTATGGTGATAACCATCCAATCTATGCGGGTAATGTAGTTAAGGCAATGGCTTCTGCGCGTGACGGTTATAAAGAAATTGTAAAGTTGTTTAAGGATGATGTAAAAGAAGAGCAGCCGGAGCTTAACTCCAAATTTAATAAACTTGCATCATATCTTGATGAAGAGCTTACCGCAGTTGTACATGAAATAAATATTTTAACACCAACTATAATAGAGGTTGTAGTTAAAGCACCGCTGGCAGCAAGGAAATTCCAGCCCGGGCAGTTTTACCGTTTGCAAAATTATGAAGTTGACAGCACGAGAATTGAAAATACGGTTTTAATGATGGAAGGGCTTGCATTAACAGGTGCTTGGGTTGATAAGGAAAAAGGTTTGCTTAGTCTTATAATTCTTGAGATGTGGGGAAGTTCAAGATTATGCAGGTATCTGAAAATAGGACAACGTGTTATTTTAATGGGACCCACTGGAACACCGACACACATACCTAAAGGAGAAAATGTACTGCTTGCAGGCGGCGGGCTCGGAAATGCCGTTCTGTTTTCTATTGCTAAAGCTATGAAAGACAGCGGCAATAAAGTAATATACTTTGCAGGTTACCGCCACAGCAGGGACCTGTTCAAACAGGACGAAGTGGAAGAAGCTACCGATATTGTAGTCTGGTCGAACGATTCCGGTGACCCGATAAAGCCTAGGAGAAAACAGGATAGAAGTGTTAATGCAAATATAGTACAGGCTATTGCAGCTTATGCAAAAGGTGAGCTTGAGCATAACGGAGATAAACCTGCTTTTGACCTTACATCGGTTGATAGAATTATTGCAATTGGAAGCGACAGGATGATGAATGCTGTGAAAGAAGCAAGGTTTGGGGTTTTAAGCCCGTTCCTTCAATCAAAGCATACTGCAATAGGGAGCATTAACTCAACAATGCAATGCATGATGAAAGAAGTCTGTGCACAGTGTTTGCAAAGGCATGTTGATCCGCAGACGGGTGAAGAATATTTTGTATTCTCATGCTTTAACCAGGACCAGATGCTGGATGCAGTGGATTTCAACAACCTTAATTCAAGATTGAAGAATAACAGCGTAACGGAAAAATTATCCAAATTCTGGCTGGATTTGGTGCTAAAAGAGATGGAGTAAAAGCAATGAAGAATAAGTAATTGTGAATATATAAATATTAAAATTAAATTTATAAGTTATCCCCGCATATTTAAAATTGAGCTTTAAATATGCGGGGTTGATTATTTATAACAATTCTTTTAAACAACTCAAAATTAACAGCATATATTACATTTCCTTGAACTTTTTAAACATTTTATAACATTTCTGCATTTTATTCTCTGAGATTATAGGTTATATTCTCACCAAATACTTATTCTATCATGAAAAAAACTATAAACCTCTTATTTATATTTATTACTGTTTTTCTTGTTGTAGTAGCCATGTTAGATTTATTAACCCAATCGAGCTATACAACTGTCGGAGGAAATAAAGGCAAAAAAATTAAAAAAGCATCCGGAGCAATGGAATCTATGCAGTTCTTTAGCCAGATTCGTGCTTTCCCGGATATTGATATCCCCGCTGATAAATTTTTTAAAGGGTTTGAACAGTCTAAAAATATTCATGAAATAGATCTTGGTGATTCACCGACTCAATGGAGCTCAATTGGTCCTAATAATATCGGAGGCAGAAGCATCAGCTTTGCAATTCATCCTATCGATACATCAATATTATTTATGGGTTCTGCTTCAGGGGGATTATGGAAATCTACGACAGGCGGGCTTGGTGCTAATGCATGGACATTAATAAACACCGGCTTCCCGAGCAATGCTGTCAGCTCAATTGTAATTGATTCAGCCAATACTAATATAATGTACATCGGAACAGGTGAAAATTACGGCTATCAGTATTCTTCAAATGGTTTGAATATCCGTATAACAAGGGGCATGTACGGTATAGGTATTTTAAAAACTACCAATGGAGGTTCATCATGGACTAAATCACTTGACTGGTCTTACCAGAACCAGAGAGGCGTATGGGCAGTTGTTATGAACCCGAAGAACCATAACACTCTGTATGCCGCAACTACGGAAGGTGTTTGGAAAACAATTAATGCGGGCGGTTCATGGACCCAGGTAAACAATTTCCAGATGGTAATGGATCTGAAGCTTAACCCGGTAGATACATCAATGCTGTTTATTTCAGTCGGTAATCTTAGTAATAATATTCCTAATGCAAATGTGGGAATATATAAATCAACCAATGCTGGTGGTGCATGGGTAAAACTATCTGACGGAACACACGGCTTGCCGACATTCTGGTCGGGTAAAACAACTCTTGCCATGTACCAGGGAAATCCAAATTATATTTATGCCAGTGTAGCTAATGACCCGAGCAATTCATCTAACTCATATGTCGGTTTATTTTATACATCAGATGCAGGAAATACATGGGTGCAGAGATATAATAATCCAAGTTTTATGACCAACCAGGGATGGTATAACAATGCAATATTAATAAAGAGTAATGATGTAAATACAGTTTTGGTGGGCAACCTGGATGTTTACAGGACAACCAACGGAGGTTCATCATTTTCATTAATGTCAAACTGGTCTGCATGGAATACCGGAGCAACACCCCCGGGACAGCCGGAAAGCGGTGCAACAAATTATTCACACGCTGACCAGCATTATTTTGCATCCAATCCAAAAGACCCGAATAAGTTTTATTCCATTACAGACGGAGGACTATACCGCTCAAATGATTTCGGTACGGTGTATTATTCATGCAATGGCGGATATGTTACAACACAATTTTACGGCGGATTTGCAAACTCATTCCAGGATTCAATATACTGTATTGGCGGCTTGCAGGATAACAGGTCAACTTTTTACCAGGGCTCAGTTGCATGGTATAAAACATTCCAGGGTGATGGAATGTGGTGCGGCGTGAATTCACAAAACTCACAGATTTGCTACACTGAATATACTTATGGCTCAATTTACAGGTCCTACAATGGCGGCTTGAGCTGGAGTTCAATTCCCCCTCCGGGTTCAGGAAATGAAAATAATTATTGCTTTGCTGCACCATATATTGTGTGCCGTTCTAATCCGAGCATTATGTATGTCGGAGGAACATCAATTTATAAATCAACCGTTGGCGGCGGCTCATGGCAGGGACCATTCGGTTCATTTGGCGGAACTAAAGTTCTTTCAATGGATTGTTCTGCAACAAGCACTGACACGCTTTACTGCGGAACTGTTCCGACAAGTTCTGTAAATGCTGCAGTTTATAAGACTGTTAACGGAGGTACAACATTTACCAATATAAGCGGACCGATTCCCAACAGGTACCCGATTGATATGCATGTAAATCCGAACAATTCTAAAGAGCTTTACGTAGTGTTCGGTGGATTCGGAACAGGACATGTTTACAGAACATCAGACGGCGGTACTACATGGGTAAATATTTCAGGCAGCCTGCCTGATGTACCGCATCAAAGCGTCGTGATTGATCCGCAGTACCCGCAGAATGTTTATGTCGGAAACGACCTGGGTGTTTATGTTACTACAAATAATGGGACAAGCTGGAATGCTTATATGACCGGAATGCCTTATGCTTTAGTGCTTGACCTTGTTATTGTTTATCCGAACAGGCATATAAGAGCAGTGACACACGGTAACGGAGTATATGAAAGGTCGTTAGTACCAAATCCTTTAGTCGGAGTAGTTCATAATACTGAATTACCGAAGGATTATAAGATACATCAGAATTACCCGAATCCATTCAATCCAACATCAAAGATAAAGTATGAGATACCTAAGAACAGTTATGTTGTGATGTCCGTATTTGATATTTCAGGCAAATTAGTTAAAACGCTTGTAAATGAAAAACAGAATGCGGGAAGCTATGAAGTAAGATTTGACGGCTCCAATTTATCAAGCGGAACATACTTCTACAGAATAAATGCAGATGGATTTGTTGATGTGAAGAAAATGATACTTATCAAATAGTGAAATAGTTTATGGAGTGTCCGGCAATTGCCGGATTACTGCTAAATTAAATAAGGCGTTCTTGAAAAAGGATGCCTTTTTTATTATTAAAAATATTTCGATTCTTCACTCCGGCTCTTCACCTCCGGCTCTTTAACACCCGACTCCTTAACTCCCGACTCTTTAGTGCATTTTTCAATGCATATTTTTTTAATCCTTCCAAAATCTAACTAATTTCGTGAGCAGTGCTTTCAGATATTATTACGACAAGCTTTATTTCATTTCGATATTATCAAAGAACGGTATTGAGTGATAATATTTATCACTATACAAATGTATATACGATATTTGTGATTGTCAAGTTTTATCTAAAAATAGATTAGAGTGTGTAGAGTACTTAGTGTGTATAGAGTGTTTAGAGTGCTTTTTGCTAAAAAACCTCACCCCCAACCCCTCTCCATCCACGCAGAGCGGGACTTCGCAAGCTCAGCTTGGAGAGGGGAGCAGTTCCCCCTTTCGAAGGGGGCTAGGGGGATGATTGTTAAATTGACATGGAAACACCTTCAAGTATCACTTTAACTCCTCAACAACAGCGACAAGAATTTGCTGCCAAATTTTTCCCATAGCGATTATGGTTAATGATATAGTGAAGTTTTATTTTGATGAAAAAGTTGTGATTCCGGCTCAAAATCGCAAATTTTAAATCGAAAATCTCACATCTCTGACGGCGTTATCTGCTTATACTGCAATGAGTTAGCCCCTGTTTTTCAAAAACGATAACCCAACTTGATACCAACTTGAACCCAACTCCGCACTGTTTTGACCCCAACTCCGCACTGTTTTGACCCCAACTCTGATTTTTTGCCGGTAACGTCCCGCTAATCCGGCTGCCGGAGACAGTCCCGACTGCAACGGGCAGGTACCGGCAGTGCGGAAATCATTTGTTAATCACTATTTCACTATTTCGCTATTTCACCATTTCACTATTTTTTGAGTGACACCGGCAGTACAACATTTCTTTGTAATTAATGTGTAATTAAAGATATCAATCCCGCTTAAGCTGGACACTCCATACTTTTTATTCTTAATTCTTAATTCATATCACTGTATCTTAAACGTCTTTATCGAAACTTCATTTCCTGCCGATAAGCTACCTGAATAAGTACTTGAAACGCCATTCAAAATAACTCTTGCATTATAATTTTTAGGAGATGAACCTGAATAAAAAACAGCTTTTAATATATAGTCTCCGGCAGGCAGTGTAGATTTTAAGCTGTAAATATTTTCAATTGCATCACCTACTGTTGATTGCCAGTCTCTATCAAGTGAAAAAGAACTGTCCGCACTTATCCTGCTTGCATAATAAACATGTATATTGTTTGGCCCATATAAATGCAGGTCAAGGTCGGTTTCGCTTCCAACTTCATTATGCCATGTTAATGTACCCTGGAAAGTACCCGAACCAAACGGAATTGTTGGAGGCGGCCATGTAGAAGGTCTTCCTAATACCCATTGTCCGCCGGTAGGTGCACAGAATAAGGTCCATCCGTCTGCTATGGAATATATCCATCCCAAAGGCCAGTTTAGAGAATTAGAAATTGTGACTACTGCGGGGATGCTCCAGGTATAAATTTGTTCAGAGTCAAAGTTTCTTGAAGAAACCCAAAACTCATATGTGCCTAAAGGTAAAATTCCTCTGCAGTAATCACTTGGAAATACCATTCCCGGAATATTTGGTGAAACAAACGTTCTTCCAACCAGTCCGTCCGGATATAGATTGTAAACTCCCGGATCAGCAAAACTTGCACTTTTTATTGTAAGGATAATAAAAGTCAACCCATCATTAGTGCAATATTGAACGCCGCCATCGGGGACCAAAGAGTGATCAGCACCGGAATAATTTGTCAAAACAAAATATCCAAGCTTTAAAACATCAACAGCAATACGTTTGTTTGCTGTATCAACCCATGAAGTAGAAACAATACGCCAGTCGTTTGTCCCGGGGAAGTAACTCAGCACACGTAAAGGACCCGGAGATGCTTCATTACCTGCGGGCAATGATATTCTTACTGTTGAATTAAAAGTAAACGCATCAGGTCCCACAGTAATAAACTTACTTACCTGCGTGAACCCTGACGGTAATGCCGGTAATCCTGCAGGAATAGACTGCGATGTGTTAACTGAAAAAACAACTGTACCCACATTATTATTTTGAAGCCGGGGTACGGTTCCTTTTTTCACTGTTACTTCAAAATTATCGAAATCAATAGTACCTTCTTCTGTCGTCGTGAAACTCTTGGTTGTACCATTTCCTGTTCCCGGGTCAACAGGAGGTTGTGTAGTAGTATCTTCACCGCAGGAATTAAAAAATAAAATGAAAATTATGACTGGTAACAATGGTAATAGTATTTGTTTCATATTATTTCTTTCTTTTAAATTTTTTTAAAAAATTTAGGTAAAAGTTTGTTAAAATAACAATAAATGTTTTAAAATCCTAAAAAACGGGCGGGAAATCCTTTTTTATAAATTCATATTTGTTATGAATTTAAGAACCTTTTTGAATTGTTTTGGGTTATTCATTTATATCATACTGGATTTTTTTAAATGGTTTATAACAATACAGGTAAGTTTATAAGTTTAATGAAGTTTTTATCTAACCGTAGTCATGCAGCATTTGCGGCTTATTTCCCCTTTAAATACTTTCCATACTTTATAAACGGAGAATTATAAAAATTCTATGATGTAACAAAATAATTTTGTATTTTTGTGGTTTTCATATCTTATAATAAAGTAACCAATTAAGTTTATTATATAAAAGTTTTAACGAAAAATTAATTTTGAAAGAAGAATACATAAAATGGTACTCCAAGTACCTGAGTATGGATTTCGAAATGCTTGTATTTGGGCATGGCGGTCATCCGCTCATTTTATTTCCAACATCTCATGGCAGGTACTACGAAAACAAAGATTTTAAGCTTGTAGATTCTGTTGCTCAATATATTGATTCGGGAATGATAACTGTTTATTGTCCGGATACTTTTAATCCTCAAAGCTGGTACAATAAGAACATTCATCCTGCCGACAGGGTGAAATCACATCTCGGATATGAGAACCTTGTTATATATGACATAATACCCATAGCAAAACAACAAACAGGTTCCGATAAAGTAGCCGTTGCCGGATGCAGCTTTGGCGGCTATAATGCTTTGAACCTTGCGTTCAGGTATCCGCAGCTTGTAAGCTATCTTTTCAGCTTAAGCGGTGCATTTAATATAAAACAATTTCTTGACGGATATTATGATGATAATTGTTACTTCAATAATCCGCCTGACTATATCCGGAATTTGAATGACGAAAATATTTTAAACCAAATCAGGCAGATAGGAATTATACTGGGAGTAGGAGAAATTGACGCGTGCAAAGATGAAAATTTCGAAATGTCAAACGTGCTGAATGAAAAAGGGATTAATCACTGGATGGATTTCAGACTAGGTGAAGAGCATGACTGGCCTTCGTGGAGAAGGTGGCTCCCGCAGTACGTGGAAATAATGAAATGAGTTCCGAGAGTTCTGAGAGTTCAGAGAGTTCAGAGAGTTCAGAGAGTTCAGAGAGTTCAGAGAGTTCTGAGAGTTCTGGGAGTTTGGAACATCAGCATCTCTTTCCCAAATTTCCATTTGGGAAAGTTTGAGTCTTGAATTACAGAATAATCGTTAATTGCAGTTCAATACTTTCCCAAATGGAAATTTGGGAAAGAGGAATTGAGGATAAATTTGAGAAGAGTAATATGAATTGATATAGAGTGAATCTCAAAGGGATGAAATTATGTTAGAAAGATTATTGACATAAGGAATTAGTCACGCCTGACTGCCTTTGGCAGTTAATGACGAAACATATTAGGAAGAATTATGATATAACGGTGCAGTCACGTAGTGACGAAACATATCTTTGAAATAAAATAAATAAATATAAAAAATATAATTAAAGGAGAAATAATATTACCAATGAAAAGAATCGGAATTTTATTTGGACAGGAAAACACTTTCCCCCAGGCATTAATAGATAGAATTAATTTAAAATCAGTTCAAACCGGCGATAATATTGTTGCTGATTTTGTTCTGATAGACAAGGTTGTACAGGGTGAACTGGCACAATATGATGTTATCATAGACAGGATATCACAGGATGTTCCATTCTACCGTGCATATTTAAAAAATGCAGCATTATCCGGGACTGCTGTAATAAACAATCCATTCTGGTGGAGTGCTGACGAAAAATTTTTTAATAATGCTTTATCAACTAAAATCGGAGTGCCTGTACCCAAAACAGTTCTTCTGCCATCAAATCAGCATCCGGCAGATACAAGTGAGCTGTCATTCAGGAACCTGAAATTCCCTATGGATTGGGAAGCAATATTTCAATATGTTGGTTTCCCTGCTTACTTCAAGCCGTTCGCAGGAGGCGGATGGAAAAATGTTTACAAGCTCAATAATGCTGATGAATTTTTCAAAGCTTACAATGAAACAGGACAGCTTGTTATGATGCTTCAGGAAGAAATTATTTTTGAGGAATATTACAGATGTTATTGCGTTGACAGGCAGGATGTTCTCATAATGCCTTATGAACCCAGAAATCCTTTCCATGAAAGATATATAAGAAACGGACAAATTGTAGAAGAATCAAAATTAAACATGCTTACTGATTGCGTACTGCGTCTTAACAAAGCTTTGGGATATGATTTCAATACGGTAGAGCTTGCCGTAAGAGACGGAATACCATATGCAATAGATTTTTGCAACCCTGCACCCGATGCTGATGTTAATTCAGTTGGGGAAGCGAATTTCGAGTGGGTTGTTGAAGCAGTTGCTAACATGGCAATCAGGCGTGCCAAAGACCATAATGAAGGGATGAATAATTTAACATGGGGTGATTTTGTTTATGCATTTGCCAATAATAAGCAGCTCGAAAGCGGGATGTTTGATAAATCGGTAAAAAAAAAGTCCAAATCTAAGCCTGTAAAAAAACAGGTCAAAGAAAAAGCAGAGAAATCCAAATCAAAAAAATAAGGACATAAAAAATTATGTTTACTTTAGGAATTGAAGAAGAGTTTCAGATAGTAGACCCTGAAACAAGACAGCTTGTATCACATATGGCTCAAATTGTTGAGAAGGGGAAAGTTTATCTGAAAGAGCAGGTAAAGCCGGAGATGCATCAGTCGGTTATTGAAGTAGGTACTAATGTTTGCCGGAATATAAAGGAAGCACGGGAAGAAGTGATTGACCTGCGGTCAAAGATAAGTGAGCTGGCAATTTCGAACGGCTATAGAATTGCCGCCGCCGGTACACATCCGTTTACACACTGGAGCGATGTGCAGATAACCGATCACCCCCGCTATAAGCAAATTGTTGATGAAATGCAGGAAGCTGCCAGGGCAAATCTGATTTTCGGATTGCATGTTCATGTTGGAATTGACAACAGGGAAATCGGCATTCATATTATGAATGCCGTGAGATATTTTCTCCCGCACATTTTTGCACTATCAACAAACTCACCATTCTGGCTGGGAAGAAATACCGGGTATAAATCGTACAGGGTGAAAGTATTCGATAAGTTTCCGCGTACCGGAATACCCGATCATTACGGCAGTGTCGCTGAATATGATAAATATGTAAACCTGCTTATTAAAACACACTGCATTGATGATGCAAAAAAAATATGGTGGGATATACGCCTGCACCCGTATTTTGATACGCTTGAATTCCGGATTTGTGATATACCTATGCGTGTTGATGAAACAATTTGCCTGGCTGCAATTATGCAGGCAGTTGTTTACAAAATGTATAAACTTATAAAGCAGAATCTTGGTTTTAGGCTCTACCGCAGAGCCCTGATAAATGAAAATAAATGGAGAGCTGCAAGATATGGTACACAGGGTAAATTAATTGATTTTGGCAAAGAAGAAGAAGTTGATTTTAAAATACTTGCAATGGAACTTCTTGCATTTATTAATGATGTTGTTGATGAACTTGACAGCAGAAACGAAGTTAATTATTTACTGAAAATACTTGATATGGGTACAGGTGCAGACAGGCAATTAGCTGCATGGGATGGTACTGAAGAAGGTTTGAAAAAAGTTGTGGATTATATTATTGAAGAAACACATGTTGGATTAAATGTTAGTAAGGAAGTGTAAATATGAGTGCTGTTGTTAGTGTAAATTTTGATAAAAATTTGATTGAAGGTGCTTATAATGCGATAAATGTATGCCTGCGTTTAAAGCCGGAAGAAAGAATTACTATTATAACAGATAATAATTGTATAGACATAGCGGCTGCATTATTAAGTGAAGTGAAAAAAGTTGGTTCGGAATTCCGCTTCTTTGTGCTGGAAGATTTTGCTCCAAGACCTTTAACAAGCATGCCCGAAGAAATTCTCAATGACCTCAGTAAATCACAGGTGAGTATTTTCTGTGCTCTTGCTCATACAGGAGAATTGAAAATAAGAATTGAAATGACTGCTGTTGTGAATGCTAAAAAAATAAGGCATGCTCATATGGTGAATATCAGCAACCAAATAATGATGGAAGGCATGAGAGCAGATTTCCTGGCAGTTGATAAGTTAGGACAGCGTTTAATAGAAAAAGCGAGAAAAGCTAAAACCATCCGTGTTGTATCTAAATCAGGAACTGATATTACGGCTGAATTTATACCGGAGCTTAAATGGCTTAAAACAAGCGGGTTAATATCTCCCGATAAATGGGGTAACCTGCCCGGCGGTGAAATTTTCACATCTCCGAAAACCGTTAACGGCAGGTTTGTTGTTGACGGAGTTGTCGGTGATTATTTATGCCAGAAATACGGTGACCTGCGTGATACTCCTTTAATTATTGACATCGTTGATTCACGTATCAAGCATCTGGAGAGTAAAAATAAAGAGCTTGTGAAAGAATTTACTGCTTATACAATGACCGATGAGAACAGTAACCGTGTAGGTGAGTTTGCAATTGGAAATAATATTGCTTTAGAACACGTTATTGGACAGATACTGCAGGATGAAAAGCTGCCGGGTGTTCACCTTGCATTTGGTCATCCGTATGCAGAGCACACAGGAGCTGATTGGAAATCTACTACACATATTGATTGTGTTGCACCGCATGTAGATATCTGGATGGATAATGATAAAGTGATGGAAAATGGTAAATTTTTAATTTAATTTACAGCGTAAATAATTATTTTCCATCAACTTATCACATCCTTTTCATGTTGAAAAATGCTCTTTTATTAATGGCAGTTTTTACATGTATTGCATTTATTGGCTGTCAGACAAATGATACACCTATAACCGTAGATCAGGGTACAAATCATAAACCTAATGCTCCGGGCAATCCTGTTCCTGCTGATGGCTCTACCGGTGTTGGCGCATTTGTAACACTTCAATGGACTTGTACAGATCCGGATGCCGGAGACACTGTAAAGTTTGATGTATATGCATCAACAAGCAATCCTCCGGGTACCTTAAAAGTATCAAATTATAACAAGACAGCGTTCGATTTAGGTTTGCTGCCGCCCGAAATGACTATCTATTGGAAGGTAGTAGCGAGAGATAATGGAGGATTGAGCACAACCGGACCTGTCTGGACTTTCAAAAGAGGTAATTAGTAAAGTTCTGTTGAAGCAAATTTTTTAACAGCTTTTCTCCGGAAATAAAAAATCCGGAACAGCGGTTTATTCTCATTTAGTTTTTTTATTTCAAAGAAAGCTGGATAATATGCTATGTATGGATTTTATTTCAGCTTCTTTGATTTGTTTTAATCAATATTGAATGTACAGGTGCTATCATTTATAACTGCAAAAAAAAATTACTAATAAACAATAATTGAAAATTTAGAGATTGATAAAGGAAATAAGAAAAAAATATAATTCACAATTTACTGAAGAAAAATATTCAGCATTTGTTGAGTCATTAAACACTGCTGCAAATTATAAAATCGAGTTCAGAATTGGTGAAACACCCATATTCCTTCCGCATGATTTCAAAATTGAGTTAATGAAAGCTTCTGAGGATGTACTGAATTATTTACAGTCTCCTGAATTTAAAATCACATCAGCAAATGCAATTCCACCGGGAATGGAAGTGCCGTGTGAAGATGCTCACCCGGCATTTCTTGCGTTGGATTTTGCCATTTGCAAAGGCGAAGACGGAAAATTTATACCACAGCTTATTGAACTGCAGGGATTTCCATCTCTTTACTGCTACCAGGAATTGTTAAACTTAAAATTCAGGGAACATTTCGAAATACCTCCGGGATTTACAAATTTTTTCAATGAGTTGGACCATGATTCTTATTTTGAAGTTTTAAAAGAAACGATAATCGGCAATTCAAATCCTGAGAATGTAATACTGCTTGAAATTGAACCTGAGAAACAAAAGACAAAGATAGATTTTACCTGTACTGAAAAATGGATTGGAATAAAAACAGTATGCATAAGCGATATAATTAAAGAAGATAAGTGTTTATACTATATTAATGAAGGAAAGAAGACACGCATTGAAAGAATATATAATAGAGTAATATTTGATGAGCTGCAAAAAAGAGATGATATAAAATATAATTTCAGCTTTCAGGATGAGCTTGATGTAAAATGGCTGCCCCATCCCAACTGGTTCTTTAAAATTAGCAAACATACTCTGCCGGCATTAAAGAGCAGGTATGTTCCTGAAACATATTTCCTCAGTCAATTAAAAGAATACCCGTCAGACCTTGAAAATTATGTTTTGAAACCGCTTTACTCATTTGCAGGTGTTGGTGTTAAGTATGATGTTACTAAAGAAGACCTTGATGGTATCGAAAATAAGGACAGTTATATATTGCAGCGAAAAATCCAGTATGCAGATATAATAGAAACTCCTGATATACCCGCAAAAGCCGAATTGAGACTGCTCTATGTTTGGAATGATAAACCGATGCTTATAAACAACCTCGTAAGATTAAGCAAAGGAAAAATGATGGGAGTGGATTACAATAAAGATAAAACATGGGTTGGCTCAAGCATAGCATATTTCGAAGAATCGTAATTCATCCGATTCATAAGATTCATCAGATTTATCAGATTTATCAGATTAAGAAGCAGAAGTTAGAAGTTAGAATTACTTTCTGCTAACCTCTAACCTCCAACCTCCCAACATTTCAACCTTTCAACTTTACAATCTGTATTCTATTTTTAAGCACTATGTTATTAACAGAAGCAAAAGATACTGCAAACCGCTTAATAGATTTTCTTAAACCCTTATGCACAAAGGTTGAAATTGCCGGAAGTGTAAGGCGTGAAAAAGAAAATGTTAAGGATATTGAAATTTGTCTTCTGACAGATAACAAGAAAAAATTGTTCAATTCACTTGGTACACACCTGTTAAAAGTAAACAAAGAATTTAAGCCAACCAAATGGGGACAAAAATATCTTCAGTTCAAATATGAGGGAAAGCAAATAGATTTGTTTATCGGTGAGCCGGATAACTGGGGGTTGCTGTTTCTTGTCAGAACGGGTTCAGCCCAGTTTTCCACAAAAATGCTTGCCGCATGGAAGAGGGTTTCACGCGGCGGGTATTCTGAAAATAACTATCTTCATAAACCGGATGGAACGGTAATTTTAACACCTGATGAGGAAACGGTGTTTAAGTTGTGCGGGATGAAGTTTGTTGAACCGAAATTGAGGTTATAAAATTATACGAAAATAAATTTACTATTTTTTTTGTTTAATATTTATATGATAATATTACTTTTGAATATTGTTTTTGAAGTTGGTTCTATAATTTAATACTTTATTTTTTCATTATTATACTTTCAATCCAATTTTTAAGATGCATATGTTCTTTAAAATCTAATCGATAAATATCTCTTTTTACCCATTCAATTGCGTCTTTTGTCAATCTGCTTGTCGTAACAACCATTGCTTTGCTAGCTTTTTCATAATCTCTTATTGCAGTCAGCTCTCTAACATGACTTAATCTAACAAAATTATTTTGTTTATATTTTTTAGCTTGCCAAACAGATTTTACTTTACCAATATTTTTATCTGTTTTAAAAGCAATTACGTCAATTCCCCCATCTTTAGATGGTTTTGTTACTTCAACTTTCCAACCGTCTTCTTCTAATAAATAACCTATTAGTTTTTCAAAATCTCTCCAATTCATTTCACAAAGAAGTTTTCCATTTTTTAGAATATTCATAGCTAAAGTTACATAGGAAGGTGTATTTTTAAGCCAAAGAGGACTTTTGGCGTTATCAAATTTCCAAGTTTCACTTACATCAGGAATATTTGATTCAGTTAAATCAATCCAAGGAAAATTAGCATTAAGCCAGTCTTTACTGATACTCCATTTCTTTGTATTATCTTTAAATTTTTTAAACCAATTATCTGAAATTCTAACTTTCCTAAAATCAAACCCAAGCAGCCCTGGGTCGATTAATTGTTCTTTTAAATCTAAATCATAATATATATTACCAGCTATAAAGTCATCAATTTCTTCATCGATTACATCAGCACCATTTTCTAATCCATAATCATCTATCTTTAATAACATTTTTGATGTTCTGTGGATTCCAATATCTTCGGTAATTATTATCGATATAATGTCTCTTAACGCTTGAAGTGTTATTTTCCTCATGTTACAAATATAATGTTGATAAAATTTAAATAAGAGATAATTATAGAAGTAGAAAGATTTCAATTATTTTTATTAATCGTAAACATTTTTTCAATAAAATTACATAAACCTTAAAGCATATGTTGAAATTAAGGTAGGTAATATTGTTAAAATTCAAAATACTGCTTAATAGAATGGGATTGCTTCGCTTTTCTTATCTATCAAAATTTTACTAAAAAGTTATAATTTTGCTTTCTTTTATATTGTGTATCTGAAATTTTTGAGCTCTCAATTGGATAAGAAAGGGTGTAACAATTTCTTAATTGTTTTTAAATTCTCAAATCTGTAATTTTGCTTTTTCTATACACAAAAAAACGGCATTTTGGTTAAAAATATGATTCGAAGGATTATTGTAATTATTTTTGTGATTTTGTTGATGAAAATCAACGTTTTTTCGCAGTTGCTGCCGAACCTTGCTTTATCAGGCGGACCAACTGCGGGTTGGTTTATACAGAATACTGATGACCTTAATGCCGAATTGAAAAAAGGCGGTTTCCCAACTGTCGATAAAGGCTTCTTTACACTTGGAGGCGGCGGCTTTATTGACCTTCCGTTAAAGAAAAATTTCCTCCGTATCGGCGGTATGGGTGTAGGGTTTTCTACGCACAAAGAATTGCGGGTTAATGATTCATTGAATAAAGCTTTAACTTATTCAATGGGAATGGGCGGACTGAGCGTTGAATACGTTCTGGCATTTGGTAATTTTGATATATCTATTGGTTCTGCATTCACAACAGGCCAATTGAGCCTGGACCTTTACCAAAATGGCAGCAATGCCGGAAGTTATCCGGGAATATTAGGCGAATATACTAATAATTCAAGCTCGCAAAATATTACAAGAAATTTCAGACTTAGATTTTATTCGGCACAACCGCAGGCAGGTATTGGATTGTTAACTGCAAAGTTTATTTATTTCCGGCTTACTGCAGGTTATGTGCTCTCAACTTCCGGATCATGGAAAGTTGATAATGATGTTGAAGTACCAAACTTTCCGAAGGGTATAAAAGCCGATGGATTTAATATCAGTTTAGGAATCAATGCCGGTTTATTTTTCAGGGATTAATTATTTTAATGAAAAACATTTTAGTTACGGGCGGTGCGGGTTTCATAGGTACTAACCTGGTGTATTACCTGGTGAATAAAGGTTATAATGTAACTGTCCTCGATAAGCTTACCTATGCAGGCGGCAAAGATAATCTTGAGCCGCTCAGCGGAAAAGTAAATTTAATCATCGGTGATATTTGCAGCAGGGAAGCGGTTTCTGCTGCCTCGAAAAATTGCGACTGTGTCTTCCACCTGGCGGCCGAAAGCCATAATACAAGAAGTGAAACCGGACCGGATTTATTTTACAGGACGAATGTTGAAGGCACACTTATTATGCTTGAAGAATCTTTCAAAAATAATGTAAAAAAGTTTATTCACATATCCACTGATGAAGTATACGGCTCAATAAATAACGGCTGCTTTTCCGAAGAAGATAAGCTTCCCGGTGACAGCCAGGCAACATCAGCTTACTCGAAATCCAAGGCACAGGCAGATGATACAGCTATGGGTTTTGGAAAAGAAGGATACCCTGTAATTGTTGTACGCCCAACGAACAATTTCGGACCGTGGCAATATCCCGAAAAAGCATTACCGAGATGGATAACCAATTTGCTGCTTGTTCAGCCGATTCCCTTATGGGGCGAGGGTTTGCAGGTAAGAGACTGGCTGTATGCTCCAATTACTGCAGAGGCACTTGAGTTCTTAATGCTGAACGGGGCGAACGGGAATGCCTATAATTTAGCGGCAAACCATGACCCTGAAATTACAAACAGGCAAACGGCACAATGGATTTGTAAAATAATGAATGTTGACCCTGAAAAGGGAATAAGCTTTATTCCCGACCCGCGTCCTAATCATGATTTCAGGTATGCTCTGAACACAACAAAGCTTCAAAAGCTTGGATTTAAAGTAAACACCCACGCATTTGAACAATTTACCGAAACTGTGAATTGGTACACAGAACACGAATACTGGTGGAAGTTAAGAAAAGATGAAGCGGAAAGTATATATACAAAATAACTGTTAAATAACAAGGAACTATAAATGAGTGAAGTTTTAAGAGACAAAATTAAAAACAAAAGAGCTAAGATAGGTATAATCGGACTTGGATATGTTGGTTTACCCTTAGCCATCGAGTTTGCCAGAAAAGGATATAAAACATATGGAATCGATACGGATGTCAATAAGATTAAAATGATACAGCAGAAGAAGAACTACATAAAAGATGTTATTACAAAAGAGTTTCTTTATGCTATCAACAATAACCTGTTTACAGCATCAACAACATATGACAACGCTGGAGAAATGGATGTGATATATATTTGTGTTCCGACACCCGTTACTGTTAATAAAACTCCCGATATAACATTTATAATGAATTGTGCCGAAGAGCTGTCTAAAAAATTAAAAAGAAACCAGCTCATAATTTTAAAGAGCACGACTTTTCCCGGTACAACCGAAAATTATGTCCAGCCGGTGCTTGAAAGAAGAGGATTTAAAGCAGGAAAGGATTATTACCTCGCATTCTCACCCGAAAGAATTGACCCGGGAAATAAAACTTACAATACTGCTAATACACCAGTAGTTGTTGGAGGTGTAACAAAAAAATGCACTGAGCTTGCAGTAATGATATCACAGGAAGTTACTCCAAAAGTGCACGCAGTATCTTCACCCCGTGTTGCAGAAATGGAAAAGCTTCTTGAAAATATTTTCAGAAGTGTAAATATTGCACTGGTAAATGAAATAGCAAGATTGTGTGAACGTATGAGAGATGTTAATATATGGGAAGTAGTTGAAGCTGCAGCAACAAAACCGTTCGGGTTTATGCCGTTTTACCCGGGGCCGGGAATAGGTGGGCATTGTATTCAAATTGATCCGTATTACCTTGATTGGCTGGCAAAACAGTATGATTTTCAGACAAAGTTTATAGAAATTGCTGCTGAACTTAATGAAGATATGCCGTTTTATGTAAGAGACCTTATTTTTAAAGAAATTGCAGGGCTTCCGGTAAGAGCTCAGGAAGCTAATGTTTTAATTCTTGGAACAACATTTAAAAAAGATATTGATGATGCAAGAAACTCACCTGCATTAAAGTTAATAGAATTGCTCCACAAAGATGGAATTAAAAATCTTAATTTCCATGACCCGTACATGAAAAATATACGTTTGCCGGATAAGATATTCAGATGCCAGCAGCTTGATGAAAAATTATTGCGTGAATCCGATATAGTAGTAATAGTAACAGACCATTCTTCATATGATTATGAATGGATAGTATCATATTCCAAGAAGATAGTTGATACAAGGAATGCAACAAAGAAAATAAGAAATAACAGGGACAAAATAACACTGTTGGGTTATTCGCCCTCATTATAAAAACATTGCCGGATAAAATAAAAATTATATCTGTAGTAGGCGCCAGGCCGAATTTTATGAAGCTGGCGCCTATTGCTTTAGAATTGAACAGCCGGAAAGATAAGGTTATTCATAAGGTTGTGCATACAGGGCAGCACTATGACTATAAGCTGTCTAAGGTTTTTTTTAAAGACCTGCATCTGCCAAAACCGGATTTTTATCTCGGTATCGGCTCAGGAAGCCATGCTGACCAGACTGCCAGGATTATGGAAGAGTTTGAAAAAGTTGTTCTGAAAGTTAAGCCGGATATTGTTATTGTTTTTGGTGATGTTAATTCAACCCTTGCCTGTTCGGTAGTATGCTCTAAGATAATATATAATAATATTGAAACTATCCCCGTTGCTCATGTGGAAGCTGGATTGAGGAGCTTTGACAGAACAATGCCTGAGGAGATAAACAGGATTGTTACCGATAGTATTTCAAAATATCTTTTTATTACGGAAAAAGCAGGCGTAGATAATCTCAGGATAGAAGGTGTTGATAAAAACAGGACATATTTAACAGGTGATGTAATGATAGATTCTCTTGTAATGTACAGGGATAAATTCGGGAAATCGAAGATATTGAAGCAGGTTGGCGTGGAAAAAGATAATTATTTCCTTATGACAATTCACCGCCCTGTTAATGTGGATACAAAAGATAACCTGTCTAAGATATTATCTATTATTAACCGCATATCATCATATATAAAAAAGAACGGAAATGATAAAATAGTTTTTCCTGTACATCCGCGTACTTTAAAGATGATGGATACATTTGGAATGTTGAACGATTTTAAGAATATAAGCAATTTGAAGATGACTGAGCCTGTGTCATACCTGGATTTTATAAAGCTTTTGACGAATGCAAAGTTTGTAATGACAGATTCCGGCGGCGTTCAGGAAGAGGCAACTTTTCTGCGTATACCATGTTTAACATTAAGAAGTTCCTTTGAGCGTCCCGAAACCATTTCTATAGGTACAAATACATTGTGCGGGTTAAATACTGCTTTTATTTTAAAGAAGGTTAAAGAAATATATTCCGGCACGTACAAAAAAGGTAAGATTCCCCGTTTGATGGACGGAAAAGCTGCTAAAAGAATTGCAGATGTGTTATTGCAGAACTTATGACTTTTAACTAAAAAAGTGTATTTGCTCTAAAATAAAAAAGAGTTAACTTATATAAAATAGGATTACTTAACGGGGTATTGGAAGCAAAAAAATATTATTTTTTCTCGGATGTTCACCTTGGGCTGAAATCAAGGGCGGAAGAGAAAGCGAAAGAAAAAAATGTAGTAAATTTTCTTAAAACTATTACCCCGGATGCAAAGGAAATTTACATTGTTGGTGACCTTTTTGACTGCTGGATAGAATACAGGAAAGTTGTTCCAAAGGGTTATTATAACCTTCTGTCTGCAATCAATAATATTGTGGAATCCGGAATACCGGTTCATTTTTTATCGGGTAACCATGATTTCTGGCTGAATACATATTTAAGGGATGATGTGGGTATGACCATACATTATGACCCTGTAGAATTGATGATTGATAACAGGAAATTCTTTATAGCACATGGTGACGGATTATCAAAAGGTGATACAGGCTATAAAATTATTAAAAAAATTTTAAGAAGTAAATTTAACCAGTTCTTATATTCATTGATCCATCCGGATATAGGTATTACTCTTGCACAGGGTTCTTCAAGAAGCTCCAGAAAGCATACTGATAAACCATACGGTGCAAGTGACGGAATGAAAGAGTTTGCCATAAAAAAGATAAGCGAAGGATTTGATTTTGTAATCATGGGGCACTATCATATGCCGCAAAAGATCGAGTTGAAAGAAAATAACCACAGCGGCTATTTTATTACCCTGGGCGATTGGATAAATAACTATACTTATGGTACATATTCGGACGGCGCTTTTGAACTGGAATATTGGAATAAAACTTAATGCTGAAAAGTAAAAAAAAGCAGGACGCATCGGAACAAAGAGAGAAGTATTTTAATAACAGGGAATACAGACGCAGTATGATGAAGAAAAAAAAGAGGTCATCATCATATTTCTGGCGTGCTGTATTGGTTGTTACTGTTGCAATTATTATATTTATTGGTATAGGGGCGGCTTATTTATTTAAAGACCTTCCATCTCTTTCTGCACTGGAAAATCCCAAAACAGATATTGCATCAAGAATATACTCAGAAGACGGTGAGCTTATTGACCAGTTCTATATTCAGAACAGAACTATTGTTTCTATAGACGGCATTCCAAAAGACCTTATTAATGCATTAATAGCTACCGAAGACAGGAAGTTCTATAAGCACTGGGGTGTGGATATCGACAGAATAGTTAAGGCAACAGTTAAGAACCTGATGAGCTTTTCGGTAAAGGAAGGTGCAAGCACTATTACACAGCAGCTGGCAAGAAACCTGTATCCGAATACTATTGGTAATAAAATATCACTTACAAGAAAGCTTAGAGAAGCTATAACATCTGTCCAGATAGAGAAGACTTATACAAAAGAGGAGATACTGCTTCTTTACATGAACCAGGTATATTTTGGCAGAGGTGCATATGGAGTTGAAGCCGCAGCTAAAACATTTTTCGATAAATCTGCAACAGAGCTTACGCTGGATGAATGTGCAATGCTCATAGGAATGCTGAAGAATCCTTCGGGAAGGTATGATCCTATTGAGAATCCTGAGGCATGTAAAGAGAGAAGGGATATTGTTCTCAACAATATGCTCGATGTAGATTTTATAACCAAAGATGTATATGAGCTTGCAAAGAATGACCCTGTAAGAGCTCCGGGTAAAAAAGAAGTTGCATCAACATCCGGGTTTGCTCCGCAGTTCACGGAATATGTAAGGCAGCAGCTAGAAAAAAAGGCAGAGAAATACGGGTTCAATCTTTACCGTGACGGGCTTGTTATCACAACAACTCTTGACACCAGGTACCAGAAACATGCAGTTGATGCCGTTACCAATCATCTGAAAGAATTTCAAAGAACATTTAATACAACCTGGAACTGGAAGAATAATAAGCAGATACTGGCTGATGCTATTGAAAAAAGCATAAAGCAAAGTGATGAATATAAAAAAGCAAAGACAGACACGGACAGGCAAAAAATATATAACCGCCTGAAATCGGATGACAAGTTTATTGAGACAGTAAAGGAAAGAGAAATAGCAGTACAGGTTGGCTTTTGTGTAATTGACCCTCATACAGGTCATGTAAAAGCAATGGTAGGGCAGAACCCGAATTTCCCGTTTAAATATGGATTAAACCATGTAACTCAGATAAAGCGGCAGCCGGGTTCATCATTTAAACCGTTTGTTTATACAACTGCAATCGATAACGGTTATTCACCGGCTTACACAATTTCTAACGACCCATTGAGAGTTGTAATAGGGGGAAAGAGCTGGGAGCCGAAAGGCGGGGGTACCGGTGGAATGGTTTCTCTCAGAACAGCAGTACAGCATTCGATTAATATTGTTGCGGTAAGAACTGCAATGGAGATTGCACCAATTGACCAGGTAATTAGGTTAGCTCATAAGATGGGTGTTAACGGGGAATTGCCGAATGTTCTTTCGCTTGCACTTGGTGTAGGTGAAGTTTCTCCGCTTGAAATGACAAATGCATTCGGTGTATTTGCAAATGAAGGCATATGGGTTGAACCTATTGCAATACTGAAGATAGAAGACCGGAACGGAAACCTTATAGAAGAGTTCATGCCGGAGAGCAGGGAAGTAATAAGTGAAGGTACTGCTTACATCATGTCTGATATGTTAGAAGATGTAGTCGATGGCGGTACGGCGTCAAGCATAAGAGCATGGTTCCACAGACCTGCCGCAGGTAAAACCGGAACAACTCAGGATTTTACCGATGCATGGTTTGTCGGATTTACACCCCAGCTTGTTGCAGGTGTTTGGGTTGGCTTTGATGACCCGAGAATAAAGTTTGGCGGATGGTACGGACAGGGCGGTAAAGCCGCTGCTCCGATATGGGGACGGTTTATGAAATATGTTTATGATGATGAGTCAACTACTATGCCGCTTGCATATTTTGAAATGCCCCCTGAAGTTGAAGAGACAAGTGTTTGCATGGTTTCCGGATTAAAAGCAAATTCTACATGTCCTTCTTCTGTTGACCTTGTATTGAAAAAATTTGCCAACAGGACATGCACAATTACACACGCGGCAATAGATGTTGTTCCCCAGGAAACGAACAATGAGCCGCCGCCCGGAAGCATTGGATTTTGAAATAATTATGAATTAAGAGTTTGTTGATTTGGTTTTCTAAAGAACGAGCCCAAATGGCTCGTTTTTATTTGTACTTTCATATCATTATGAAACTATTCCGGATTTACATTAGTTATAAACTATTGTTATACATGATCTCAAAAAATGAAAAAATGAAATTATAGGACTAATATTAACTTATTTTATGATATAAATCATTTTCTTTTAAACCGGGTAATCATTATCTTTGTATCACATGAATAAAAGCAAAAGAAATATAATCTGTGTTTTACTATCTGTTATGATATTATTAACAGGAAATATTTCTTATGCGGTTTCGCATCTCGATTGTGCCATTGAAGAAGATATCCATCATAAGTGCAGCAGCAACTGCTGTGAAATGGATGAAACATGTGAAAGCAGTGAAAAGGATTCAAATGATAAAAATACTGTTGAAAAGGACTGCTGTGATATACATGAGAGTGACCAGCCAAATCATCAATACACTTTTCCTGCTTCTATAAATGTAATAAGTAATTTATTCCCGGAAGTTTATACTACATCAGAAAATCCTGTAATTACTGAGCTTCAGGGATTTACATATGCTATTCTTAAATTCGATTCCTCCAATATTTACTTGTCAGTTTCAAATCTGAGGATTTAAGCCTCTCCAAGCGCATTTTTACCTTAAAATTTCAAGCAAGAAATAACAATTAATTTATAAATTTTCGATAATAGAAAGTTATATGAAATCTATAATAGGTTTTTTACTCCTGTTAATTTTTGGAATAATAATATCACAAAATGATAATAATTACTCTGCCGTAAACGGTAATAATATGTCAGACACAGCAATGGTTTGCCCTGTATCAAAAGAAACAATCGAAGCAGGCGGAGGCGTAGAATATAAGTATCTTAATAATGATATGACATTCTGCTGTGAAGGATGCCTGAAGTCATTCAAAAAAGAACCGGCAAAATTTTTAACCGGAGATTTACGGTGCCCGGTTTGTGATGAAGATGATGCAAAAAAAGAATTATCTGCAGTTAATGATAATGTAAAATATTATTTCTGTTCTAAGGGATGCAAAACAAAGTTCGAAAAAGATGCAGAAAGTTACCTTAATAATTACACTAAACAATAATATCTGAACCTGAAATGAAAATGAAATCAATAAAACTATACTTAATATTAATATCATTATACTTCTTTTTGGCGGCTAACATTATCTATTCACAAAGTGTAAAAGGTACAGTATACGGTGAAGCGGATAATAAAAAGGAAAAGCTGGAAGATGCAATCGTAAAATGGATGGGTACAACAAAAGGAACCATCACAGACGGAAACGGTAATTTCGAAATATCTCTGACTGGAATTACCGAAAAAAAACTTGTCGTAACTTATTCCGGGTTCAAAACGGACACGGTCGAAGCAGACGGCAGTAATGATTTAGAGATTGTATTACAATCAAATACAACCACCGGAACGATTGAAATAACAGATGACAAGAATTCAACTTACTTTGGGAATTATGAAGCAAAAACCGAGATAATAACTTCACAGGAATTAGTGAAAGATGCCTGCTGTGATCTTGCCGGATGTTTTGGAAGAAACTCATCGGTTGAAGTAGCTGTAACGGATATTTTAACCGACAGCAAGGAACTTAAGATACTTGGACTTGAAGGAGCTTACACACAAATACTTATTGATAATATGCCCTTAATGAACGGCTTAAATGTTAAATACGGTGTCAGCAGTATACCGGGAACGCTTATTGATAAGATAACAATTTCAAAGGGTTCCAATTCGGTATTGCAGGGTTATGAATCGATAAGCGGTATTATGAATGTCCTTCTCAAAGATTATGATGTATCTGACAGGCTGCTAATTAATGGCTTTGTAAACAGCATGCTTGAAAAACAAATGAACATGAATTTGACACACAGCTTTAACGAAAAGCTGAACACAATATTAACGTTCCATTCGATACAAAAATCAAACAGGATTGATGATAACAGTGATGGGTTCCTTGATAACCCGCTTGTTACCAGATATGTTGCTTATAATAAATGGAAATTTTCCGATAAAAAAAATAAAACCGATTTCAATATTGCAGGAAGATTATGGAATGAAGAAAGAATTGGCGGTCAGAAAAATTTTAATATTAAAAGTGATGAAGGCAGTAATAAAATATATGGCCAGACAGTTAATATAAATTCCATAGAGGGTTATTCCAGGTTCAGCAAACAATTCAGTGATGAAAATGGAATGAAGTTATATTTAAGTTCATCTTATTATGACCAGAAATCTTTTTACGGAATAACACAATATAGTGCAAAGCAGGAAAATTTTTCCGTGTCGGGATTTTATGAGTTTGATGTATTGGGAAGCAGTATGAAAACAGGTGCAAGTTATAAATACCTGAACATTGATGAAACAGTTAAGTTTACTGGTTCAACAAACAAAACATATGCAGGAAATTATGTTAAAAAAGAATCGATTCCCGGAGTATTCGCTGAAAATTCATTCAGATTCCTGAATGATAAAGCATCTCTTTTGACCGGCATCAGGCTTGATTATCATAATGAACATAAGCTTATAGTTACACCGCGTGTATTATTCAGGTATCAGCCGGATGAATTGCTTGTAATTCGTGCATCAATAGGTACCGGTTTCAGGACGGTTAATTTGCTGAGTGAAAACACAAATATACTTGCAAGTGCTAAAGATATTGTAATTGAAAATGGACTTAAGCCGGAAAGAATATTGAACTATGGCGCAGACCTGCTTTATTATTTTAGCTTTGGTAAAATTGGCGGTAACCTGAATGTTGATTTTTACAGGACTGATTTTTACAGCAAAGTAATTCCCGATTTTGATTCGGATCCAGGTAAAGTAATTTTTACAAATCTTGATGGAAAAGCATTCTCGAATGTTTTCCAGGCAGAGGCGAATATAAATATTTACAGTAACTTTGACCTGAAGCTTGCTTATAAATTAGTTGACCAGAAATATGATTTGAACGGAAAAAGATATGACCAGCCGTTTAACTCAAAGCACAGGATATTATCCACAATATCTTATGCACCTAAGAGCAACTCATGGAGTGCAAGTGCAGGTTTGCAATGGTTTGGTAAACAGCGTTTGCCTTCAACATCAGCTAATCCTGTTGAGTATCAGTTACCGGAAGAATCTGAGCCGTATATACTCATGAATGCACAGCTCAATAAGAATTTTGATAAGTTTGAAATTTACGCAGGAGTAGAAAATCTTCTCAATTTCAAACAGGATAATCCTATAATCAGTGCAGAGAATCCCTTTGGGCAATATTTCGATACATCTTTAAATTGGGGTCCAACTAAGGGAAGAGAATATTATGCAGGTTTCAGGTTCTTACTGAAATAGGGGATAAGTTTGTAAGGTTTATAAGGTTTATAAGGTTTATAAGGAAGAGATTAATTGCGAGCTCAAACTATTTCCGATGTATTATATTAAGTTCGGTGATTAAAGATTTATGAGAAACCAGGTAAATAAGGGAAGCGAAGCAATCCCATAACTGATACGGAGATTTAAAATTTATAAGGTTTATAAGGTTTGTAAGTTTATAAGGTTTGTAAGGTTTGTAAGGAAAGAATCCCGAAGGGATGACATTATTATGTTATGACGGAAAGCACTCAAGTTAAATATTATTGAAACCGGGTTTTTCAGAGCCCGGTTTTTTTATTTGCATTTTTCGTTTTCACTTACCTCTATATAAAAAATATTTTTATAAGTACCTGTTATTACATTGTAATATTTAGTATTTATATGGGTGATTTACAATAAATGTTCATAGCATTTATATCGAAATATCGTTATATTTTACCATATATGTACCGGATTAAGCTCAATGAATTCGAGGGTCCGCTTGACCTTTTATTGTTTTTTATTCAGCGTGATGAGCTGGATATTCACGATATCCCTATTTCCAAAATTACGAATGAATTTTGTGAATACGTTAACTATATGCAGGTACTGGATTTAGAAGTGGCAAGCGAGTTTATTTTAATGGCGGCCACACTTATCCAGATAAAAGCTAAAATGATGATATTTTCAGGCGACGAGGAAATTGAAGAGGAAGAAGACCCGAGATATGAGCTTGTAAAACGGCTGCTTGAATACAAAAGATATAAAGATGCTTCTGCTGAAATAGCTGAATTTGAAGAAGAGAACAGGAAAGCTTATTACAGGAATGATTTTACAGGGGATTATAGAATCGATGAAGCGGCAGAAGAAGATGCAAGCATTCAAAACCTGACACTTTACAACCTGATTAAATCGTTTAAATTTGCTATGGACCACCGCCCTAAAGAGGTAGTCCATAACATAATGAGGTTCAATGTTACACTTGAAGAACAGGTTGAATATGTTATGAATGAGTGTGTTAAGAGTGAATATGTATCGTTTCTTAATTTGATCAATGCAATGAGTGAAAAATTACGGATAGTTGTTACATTTATTGCAGTACTTGAGATGGCAAAGAACGGTATTATAGGAATTAAAATAAATGAAAATTTAACAGATTTTATTATATTTAAAATAGGTGAATTGCCTGAGGATTTCCGGTTTAGCGAATTATAAAATTAAATGAAGAATAACATACTAAAAAATATTGTTGAAGTTCTTATTTTCTCCTCTGATAAACCGTTATCTCTTAAAGAGATGAAGGATATTATTAACCAGGAGAAGGAGCTAAGCGGTTTTTCGGCTGATATAAAGAGTATTGAACAGGCAGTTATTGAGCTAATGGATAAATACAACAGCGACGAGTATTCATTTCAGATAGTGCCGGTAGCAGGTGCATTCAGGTTTGTTACAAAGAAAGATTATGCACCGTGGCTTGCAAGGCTGAGCAAAGAAAAAGCCAAAAGAAGATTATCGCAGTCAGCACTGGAAACACTTGCTATTATTGCATATAACCAGCCGATAACAAGACCGGAGATTGAAGCAGTCAGGGGAGTGAATGTGGATTATATTATAGGCTCATTGCTTGAGAAGGACCTTATCACAATAAAAGGCAGAGCCGAAGCACCCGGGAGACCAATGCTGTACGGAACGACAGATACAATGCTTGAATATCTTGGTATTAACTCTATTGCAGACTTTCCGCCGCTTAAAGCAATTGATGAAATTATTAAATCAGGTCCGCCGGAAGGTGTGTCACAATCGGATATAGATTTCTATGAAGAAATAAATTTAATAAAAGCTAAACATGCAGACAGCAACTCTGCAGCAAACGGCTCAGGACAATCAGCTAACGGTTCAAATGTTAACGGTGATAATTCATCTGACAACGGAAGCAATGAAGAGATTAAAGAAGAAGTAAAAGTAGAAGAATCAATTGAGGAAACCTCCGCTAATAATGAAGAAACTGAAATAAGCGGTAATGATGAAATAAATGAGTGAAGAGAACATTGTAAGATTAAACAAATACATATCAGGTTCGGGGCATTCATCGAGAAGGAAAACAGATGAACTGATATCGGAAGGAAGAGTAAGCGTAAACGGCAGAACAATAACCGAGCTTGGTACAAAGATAAACCCCGGGACAGATATAATAAAAGTAGACGGAGAAGTAATAAGGAACACGCAAAGATTACTTTATATACTTCTCAATAAACCCGCAGGATATATAACCACAACTTCCGACGAAAAAAACCGTCCTACCGTAATTGACCTTGTAAAAGTAAGAGAAAGAATTTACCCTGTTGGACGGCTTGATTATGATACCGAAGGTTTATTACTGTTAACAAACGACGGTGAGCTTGCAAATAAGCTTATGCATCCGAAGCATGAAGTCGAAAAAACTTACCTTGTGAAAATAAACCGTCCAATGGATGAAAAAGCTTTAAAAAGACTGACAGAAGGTGTGCATATAGAAGGCAAAAAGACATCAAAAGCGAGAGTCAGCATAATTCCCAAGACAGATAATAAGCAATTCAGAATAATAATCCATGAAGGCAGAAACAGGCAGGTCAGGAAAATGCTTGAAGCTGTTGGGTTATTTGTCCGCAAGCTGAAAAGAATTGAATACGCAGGATTGAATTTGAAGGGAATGAGAATGGGTGAGTGGAGAGAGCTGAGTAGAAAAGAAATTTTAATACTAAAAAAAAATTCAAAACAGCCATGAAGAAACTTTTCCCGATTATTCTTTCAGTTATTATATATAATAATTATTTAATTTACTCTCAATTTACTGACTGGCAAGTTATATCAAGTGAAGTCCCTTTTACGAATATTTGGGTATTCCCAAATTCTTCTACTATGTATTTAAATGAAAATTATGTCATTTATAAGAGCACAAATAATGGAATTAATTGGTATTCAATGAATAAAATTAATTCATTTCCAATTCTTTATTCTTTATTCTTTTTAAATGATAACACAGGCTGGGTATCATCACCAAGTGATATTTTTAAAACTACAAATGGTGGAGAGAACTGGGAAAATATTTGTCCAATTAGTTCATCTGTTTTGCTAATTTTATTTCTGAATGAATCGACAGGATGGTGTAAAGATTTGTCGGGTTCTCTGAAAAAGTCAACAAATGGGGGTGAAAACTGGGTACAACTTACAAATAGCTCAGGCATTGGAAAGCTTTTTTTCATTAATGAAAATACAGGATGGGATATTGGTTTACAAAATATCAGAAAAACATCGGATGGCGGTCTTACTTGGAATGAACAATGGAGTTCTACTTTTGTTAATCTAAAAGATATTTTTTTCGTAGATAGTTTAAATGGATGTTGTGTTGGTACAGGTGGAAAAGTAATAATAACATCAAATGGTGGTGTGAACTGGACAACAACAAACTTAAGCAATATTAATTTATTATGTACTTACTTTGTAAATCCTCAAACGGGCTGGGTAGCAGGTGATGATAATAAAATTTATAAAACTTCAGATGGTGGAATAAACTGGAATACTCAAACTTCATATGCAAACATTGAATTATACGATATGAAGATGATTAATGAATCAACCGGCTTTGTTACCGGTGGCGAGAATACAGATGAGCCTGGATTAAGTAAAGTTTTATATAAAACAACTAATTCAGGGCTTAACTGGATTGATATTAAAGATGGTTATGATGGAAATTTTACGAATGTTTTTTATGTAAATCAAGATATTATATGGATAACAGATGATAAACTAGTACTTTTGAAATCTACAAATGGAGGGGATTCTTGGAAGGATGTTAGTTTTGACGGGAATAACAAACAGGATATTTATTTTATTAATGAAAATACAGGATGGTTGCTCGAGGGTGCAGTATTGGATAAGTTTGTTGTTAGTAAAACTTTAAACGGAGGTTTGAATTGGACAACTCAATGTACATATTTAGATATTGGTCCTTGGTCAATTCATTTCGCTGATCAAAATTATGGCTGGGCAACTGGAAATGATATTGAAAATCATAATGGATATATTTTCAAAACAATTAATGGCGGACAAAATTGGAGCTATATTCAGATTCCATCAATTGAATTATATTCAGTATACTTCATTAATAATGCAACAGGATGGATTGGATCTGATGCTGGAAAAATATATAAGACGACAGACCAAGGAAATAACTGGATACCTTTGAATTGCCTCACTTCAAACAACAATATTAGAGATGTTTTATTTCTCAATGATAATACCGGATGGGTAACCGGTTATTCTATTAACAGTGATCAGACAATAGGTAATATAGCTAAATCTACAAATGGGGGGGCATCATGGACGATTGCTTTTACCGGGAATCTAATTTTCTATTCAATATCTGTAACTAATAACCAGATTAGTGCTGTAGGATGGAAAACATTAGCCACTACCCCATCTTCAATAGTCAGATCTACAAATAATGGGCTAAATTGGTTTTTCCAAAACACTATTATTCCAGATGCAAGATTAAATAGTGTGGCTTTTATTAATGAAAATTCAGGTATTGCTGTTGGCAGTATGGGATTAATATTAAAAACTACAAATGGAGGCGGGCAGCCAATCGATGTTATAAATATTTCGAAGAATGTTCCTAATATATTTTATTTAGAACAAAATTATCCGAATCCTTTTAATCCTTCAACTAATATTTGTTATACATTAAAACTGTCTTGTTATGTCAGATTATCTATTTTTGATATAACAGGAAAAGAAGTTTCGGTTATTGTGAATCAGAAGGAAAATGCTGGTAATTATGAAGTTGAATGGGATGGCAGTAATTTTGCCAGTGGGATTTACTTTTATAAATTAGAAACCGAAACATTTTCAGATACTAAGAAAATGATTTTAATTAAATAAGGAGAAAATTTTTTTGACAGAAATCAACGAAATAAAAACTAACGAATTAATTAAACGCAGATTAGAAGAGCTTGAAGAAATCAGGAAGCTCGGTATAAATCCATATCCGTATAGGTATGATGTTACAGCGACATCATCGGAAGTACTTGCAAATTTCACAGATCCTGAAAATGATGAGGAAAAAGAAAAGCGGAAAGAAGTGCATGTTTCGGTTGCAGGAAGAATAATGGGATTACGCAGGATGGGAAAAGCAAGCTTCTGCCATATAAAAGATGATGCAGGCAGAATTCAGGTGTATATAAGGAAAGATGATGTTGGAGAAACAATGTATAGTGTATTTAAGCTTCTTGATATTGGTGATATTATCGGAGTAAAAGGTTATGTTTTCCGCACAAAAACAGGGGAAATCTCTATCCACGCTGTTTCGTTTGATTTGCTGACGAAGTCAATTCAGCCGCTGCCTGTTGTAAAAGAGGAAGTTACTGAAACAGGAGAAAAGATAATACATGATGCATTTGCTGATGTGGAATTACGCTACAGGCAGAGATATATTGACCTTATAGTTAATGAGAATGTCAGGGAAACATTTGTAAACAGGACAAAGATAATTCAATCAATAAGAAGGACACTCGAGAAAAATGGATTTTTTGAAGTAGAAACACCGACGCTTCAATCAATTTACGGAGGAGCTAATGCAAAACCGTTTGTTACTCATCACAGAGCGCTCGATATACCGTTGTATCTCAGAATATCAAATGAGCTGTATTTAAAAAGACTGGTAGTCGGGGGATTTAACAGGGTATATGAGTTTGTGAGGGATTTCCGTAATGAAGGAATTGACAGAACACATAATCCTGAATTTACACAGGTAGAATGGTACCAGGCTTTCGGTGATTATACGGACAGTATGAATTTGTTTGAAGAAGTTGTGGAACAGGCATGTATAGATGTGCACGGGACAACTAAAATTACTTACATAGATACTGAGATAGATTTTAAAAGACCCTGGAAACGAATTAGAATGATTGATGCTTTAAAAGATAAACTGGGACTTGATGTTTTGAACATGAAAAAAGCGGAAATATTAAAATATATGGATGATAACAATATAGAATATGACCCGAAGATTACGCATAGCAAAGGATTGGTAATAGCTGCATTATTTGAAGAAACGTGCGAAGAAGATTTGATACAGCCGGCGTTTGTTTATGACCATCCGCTTGATACAACACCATTATGCAAGCCGCTTCGTGAGTATACACCTGAGCAGCTTGAAGAAATGAAAAACGACCCGGAACATGTTATCTTTGCCGAAAGGTTTGAACCATATATCTATAAATGGGAACTTGGAAATTCATATTCAGAGTTAAATGACCCGGTACTGCAAAGAAAATTGCTTGAGGAGCAGGTAGAGCGGGGCAGAGGCGGTGAAGAAGAAACTCATCCGCTTGATGAAGATTTTATTAAAGCTATTGAAGTTGGTATGCCGCCGACAACAGGCGTTGGACTCGGTGTTGACAGGTTAGTAATGTTATTGACTAATTCTCAAACAATACGCGATGTGCTGTTCTTCCCATTAATGAGACCGCTGGATAAGTAAGTTTTTTTTATTCACGCAAAGCCGCAAAGGCCGCTAAGAGTTTATTATATTATTTAAACTATTTATATTTAATAGTTCTTTTATATAATTAAACTTTAATTATCATGACTGAAAATGAGATATCTTCAGTTGTTGTAGATTGCTGTCTGAAAATTCATAAAAAATTAGGTCCGGATTTATTTGAATCTGCTTATGAAGAAGTTTTGTGCTATGAGTTAGAGAAGCATAATTTAAAATTTGAACGGCAAAAAAGTATGCCTATTCATTACGAAGATTTAGTTATTGAAATGGGTTATAAAACTGATATTATTGTTGAGAGAAAAGTAATATTAGAGTTAAAATCAGTTGAAGAATTAAATAAGGTTCATTATAAACAATTGATTACTTATTTGAGATTTATCCGATTCAAAATTAGGAATGTTAATTAATTTTAACGTTAGCCTGATTAAAGACGGAATACATAGAGTTGTAAACAATTTAGAAGAGAATATGCCTCTTAATTATACAAAATACGATTTAAAGCATTAATAATTTACACATAGCCGCAAATTCTTAATGGTATTTTTTTGATGCTAACATGTTACTGATAAGTATTATCTCTTAGATTAATCTTTTCATTAGCTATTCTTTGCGGTCTTTGCGGCTTTGCGTGAATAAAAAAATAATAAATGAAATATTACAACAGCATAATTGAACTGGTCGGTAACACGCCTCTTGTAAAGCTTAACAAGCTGACTAAAGGATTTAAGTCGCAGGTATTTGCGAAAATGGAATCATTAAATCCCGGCGGCAGTGTTAAGGACAGGATTGGTTCTGCCATGATAGAAGATGCTGAGAAAAGAGGAGTATTAAATCCCGGCGGTACGGTTGTTGAAGCAACCAGCGGTAATACAGGTATAGGGCTTGCACTTGCTGCTGCTGTTAAAGGGTATAAATCAATCTTCGTTATGACCGATAAGGTCTCTGTGGAAAAAAGAAGATACCTGAAAGCACTTGGTGCCGATATTATTATATGCCCGATCGATGCAAAGCCGGATTCACCTGAGCATTATGTTAACACTGCTAAAAGAATTGCTAACGATACACCTAATTCATTTTTTGCTTATCAATATACTAACCCGGCAAACCCTGTAGTACATTATAAAACTACAGGTCCTGAGATTTGGGAACAGACAGACGGGAAAATTACACATCTTGTTGTTAGCATTGGTACCGGCGGTACTATAAGCGGAACAGGCAGATTTTTAAAAGAGAAAAATTCTGCAATAAAAATTATTGGTGCCGACCCTTACGGCTCAATATTTAAAACATATAAAGAAACAGGAATTATTACCGAAGGTAAGCCTTATCTTGTTGAAGGGATCGGGCAGGATGTTTTACCGGAGAATGTGCATTTCCGGTATATAGATGATATAATAAATGTAACCGATAAAGATTCGTTTTATATGGCGAGAAGATTAGCCAGGGAAGAAGGAATTTTTGCAGGAGGCAGTACAGGGACTGTAGTATGTGTCGCATTGAAAGTTGCAAAAGTGCTTGATGAAAACGGTATAGTAGTATTTATGGTCAATGATACCGGGGAAAGGTATCTCACCAAAAACCACTCCGATGAATGGCTCAGGGAAAAACGCATGCTTGAAAAAGACCTTATCACTCTTGGAATAATCCACCAGACAAAATTGAATGATAAAATTCCCGAACTGGTTTCTTTAAAACCCGGTAATCTTATACGGGATGCAGTTGAGATGCTGGAAAAATATGACTTGTCACAGCTGCCCGTGATCGAAAACAATCAATCTGTGGGTACAATTATAGAAGCGGATATAATAACAAAGCTGCTAAGCAATCCTGATATATCACAAAAGAAGGTAGATGAGGTTATGGATAAACCACTGCCTGTGTTGGATGAGTTTGATGATTTTAAAAAAGTTTTAAAAGAGCTAAAGAAGTCACCGGCAATACTGGTCAGTGAATACGGTAATATTTCAGGAATCGTAACCAGGCATGACGTGCTGGATTTTGTGTGAGTCCGAAGAGTCTATAAGGTTTATAAGGTTTGTAAGGTTTGTAAGGAATTCCAAAGTGATGACATTATTGCAAGAATATCTATTCACGGAGCAGCGAAATGTATTAATTTAATTTTTTGTTGGATGTTTACTGCAAAAGCATAACAAAAAATAATTAATGAACAGAGAAATAGCCGAGGAGAAACTTAAAAATATCTTCCGGCTAAATAAGTTTTATGATGAGCAATGGAGAGCCATTGATAAGATACTCAATGGTGAAAGAGTCCTCCTGATTGAAAAAACAGGATTCGGAAAATCACTTTGCTTCCAGTTTCCGGCAGTAATCCAAAGTGGAGTGACTATCGTCTTTTCTCCGCTGATTGCATTAATGAGAGACCAGGTGAGTTATTTAAACCGGCTTAACATTCCGGCGAGATGCATAAACAGTGAGCAGGAAGATTCAGAAAACAAACAGATTCTTTGTGAAGCCGAAAAAGGCAGGATAAAAATATTATATATTGCACCCGAACGGCAGGAAAATATTGATTGGATAGAATCAGTACGCAGGATGAATCTGAAAATGGTTGTAATAGATGAAGCTCACTGCATTTCCGTTTGGGGACATGATTTCAGACCTGCATACAGGAGAATAATAAATCTTGTAAAGCTGCTTCCAAGTAATTTTCCGGTACTTGCGACAACAGCAACGGCTACAGAAAAAGTTGCACAGGATATTATAAGCCAGATAGGCGGAAAAATAACATATCTCCGCGGAAAATTACTGAGAAATAATTTTTATCTGAATGTAGTAAAAGCTCAATCCGACAGCCATAAAATGGCCTGGCTGGCAGAGTTCCTTCAAAATGAGCAGGGAACAGGTATCATATATACAGGTACAAGGGCGGATACAGATATATACTCAAATTGGCTAAAACATGCCGGAATTTCATGTATTAGTTATAATGCAGGATTAGATGCCGAAACACGTAAAGAGATTGAACAGGATTTGATGGAGAACAGATGGAAATGTATTGTATCAACAAATGCACTTGGCATGGGAATAAATAAACCTGATATAAGATTCATTGTACATACCCAGGTACCTGGTTCACCGATACATTATTACCAGGAAATCGGCAGGGCAGGCAGGGATGGCAAGCCAACAAAAATAGTACTATTATATAAAGATGGCGACAGGGAATTACCTGAAGTATTTATCGATACGGCAAAGCCAACAATAGATAAGTATATTAAAGTTGTAGATGAATTAAAAAAAGAGCCGCTTGGCGAATATGATTTGATGCGAAGAACCAATTTAAAGAATACTTACATAAGGGTAATAAAGGCAGACCTTATAGACCAGGGAATAATCCGTGAAGCAAATTACGGCAAAGTAAGGAAGATGGAATATATTTTTGGTGCACCGTATTTTAATACCGGATTATTCGAAAAATTTCGTGCTTCAAAAATGAAGGAGCTTGATGCTGTGATAAAATATGCTGAAATTAAAACTTGCAGAATGAACTATTTAAGGTCGTATCTCGGTGATAAAGTTGATTGCAACTGCGGTAAATGTGATAATGACCTGGGAATAAATAACAATTACAATCTTAGCGGGAAATGGAAAAAAAAGCTTGTTGATTTTAAAGATAATTTTTTTCCAGTGCTTGAGATGGAATCGAAGACTTTAAAGATAATTAACGGTGTGGCATCATCATATTACGGATTTTCAAATGTTGGGAGTATGATACATAAATGCAAATATGAGAACGGCGGTGATTTCCCTGAATATCTTGTTAAACAAACAGTAAATGCTTTTAATCACCAGTTCAAAGATATTAATTTTGACCTGATATTATATGTTCCACCGACAGAATCAGGAGACCTTGTTAAAAATTTCGCAATGAAGATTTCAAAGGAATTGAAAATACCTGTTTCGCATAAATTAAAAAAAGCAAGAATGACACAGCCGCAAAAAATGTTTCAAAACCGGGTATTGAAAATTGAAAACGTAAAAGATGCTTTCTGTTATGAAGACCAGTGTGAGGTGCAATTTAAAAGTATATTATTGATAGATGATATTTACGACAGTGGAACAAGCATTAAAGAGATCGGAATGGTGTTAGCCCACATGGGTGTGTGGAAGATTGCACCGTTAGTAATCGCAAAAACTATAGGGGGAGATATACAGGCAAATGCTTAAAGAAGCACCATACTGGATGGCACTGGCTCATTTGAGAGGATGGAGAATTGAGCGTATCAATAATCTTGTTATTGATATACTGGTAAATCATGAAATGACATTTCCTGATTTTTTTGATATGGATGAAAATGAATGGGAGAATGTTTACAGCATAAATGAAAAGGAAGCAGCTTCATTAATTGAAGCGAAAAGCCAGCTTGCAAATTATTCTTTCTTAGCTGAAAGTATGAATGAACAGGGAATTGATATAATACCTATGAACTCTGATGAATACTCAAAGGTGATGAAGGAAAATCTGAAAATAAAATCTTCACCGCCTATACTATATGTGAAGGGTTTTAAAGGATTAATGAATGAAGAATGTGTTGCTGTGGTTGGTTCAAGGACTGCAGGGGATACTGCTTTAAAGTTTACGGAAAACTTATCTATTGAGCTTGCGAAGAATTTTAAAGTTGTTGTAAGCGGATTTGCCAAAGGTGTTGATAAAATGGCATTGGATTCAAGCATAAAAAATAACGGCAATAGTATAATAGTTTTACCGCAGGGTATATTAACATTTTCAAGCGGATTTAAAAAATATTATCCGCAGCTTGTTGAGGGGCAAATACTGGTAATAAGCACTTTTCCTCCCAATATACCGTGGAATGTCCGGCTGGCTATGGCAAGAAATACTTATATTTACGGATTGGCTAATGAAATTTATGTTGCTGAATCAAATGAAACCGGAGGCACATGGAACGGTGCACTTGATGGATTAAAAAAGGGAAGGAAAGTTTATGTCAGAATTCCTGAAGAAGGAGAAAAAAATGCTAACAATTTATTGATAGAAAAAGGCGGAATTCCAATAGATTTTGAAGGAAAAATAATTGAGCAGGAAGTAAAAACCGAAACTATTCCTGTTGAAAAAGATAAAAAGTTTAAAAAGAATGATGAACAATTAAACATGTTTAATTAATGAAATTTTCAACTAAAGCTATACATGAGGGGCAGCAACCCGACCCAACAACAGGTGCGGTTATTACCCCAATATATATGACATCAACTTATGCCGATGAAGCGTTTGGTGTTTCAAAAGGTTTTGACTACGGCAGGACAATTAATCCAACACGCATTGCACTTGAAAAAAATCTTGCAGCACTGGAAAACGGAAAATATGGTTACTGCTTTTCAAGCGGAATGGGTGCGACAAGTGCTGTTACAAGCCTGCTTAAACAGGGTGACCACGTGATTGTTACAAGCAATGTTTACGGAGGTACACACCGTTTATTTGAAAAAGTGATGCGAAATTACGGCCTGGATTTTTCATGGGTTGATACATCAGAGAGAAAGAATATGGACGGTGCATTGAAGGAAAATACAAAAATGATATTTGTTGAAACACCTTCAAATCCTATGCTTACATTAACAGACTTATCCGAAGTATCATCATTTGCAAAAAAGAATAATTTGATATCCGTTGCAGATAATACATTCATGAGCCCGTATTTTCAGAACCCGCTGGATTTTGGAATTAGTATAGTTGTGCACAGCTCAACAAAATATATAAACGGGCATAGTGATGTGATAGGCGGATGTGTTATTACAAATGATGCAGAGCTCGCTGAAAAGATTAAGTATACTCAAAATGCAGTAGGGGCAGTGCCGTCACCATTTGATTGCTGGCTGATACTTCGTTCCACTAAAACACTTGCTGTAAGAATGAGACAGCATAACGAGAATGCAATTAAGATAGCCGAATTCCTTGAACAGAAATATTCTAAAAAGATAAAGCGGATATATTACCCGGGATTAAAATCTCATCCGCAATATAAACTTGCTGAGAAGCAAATGAGGGGATTTGGCGGAATAATTTCTATCGAGCTTGGGTCACTGGAAAATGCAAAGAATTTTTTCAATGGTTTAAGCATATTTGCAAGAGCGGAAAGTCTTGGAGGAGTGGAAAGTCTTGTCTGCCATCCTGTTAGCATGACACATGGAAGCGTACCAAAAGAAGAAAGAGAAAAGTTTGGCTTAACAGATGGACTTATCAGGTTATCTGTAGGGATAGAAGATTATGATGATTTGATAGAAGACATCGGAAAAGCGTTGGAGAAGGTTTGAGTTTGCAGGTTGCAGGTTACAGGTTGCAGGTTTCAGGTTGAAAAAGTTGGCAGGTTGGAAGATTTACATTTATATATAGACAAGGGGTAACGTTGTTGATAATAATATACATAAATTATTCGAAGAGTTATTTAAGTAACTCTGAAATATGATTTTCTTATTACCCCTTGCCAATGATAATTAAACGCATAACGTTTGTACATTAAGTAACCCAGAATAAATCAAACTATAATAACAAGAATAATACATTTATCTAATCTCATATATTCCGAAGTAATAAGGACAATAAAGGATGATTTATATTTTTAAATACTTACTAAATAATGCTGAACAATCATAATTCAATTCGTGAGCAGTTTGTTTTTTTAAAAAAGTTCGTTTATTTCGATGCTGCTCATTATACACCTTACCCGCAATTTATTGTAAGAAAAATAACGGATTTTATGCAATGTTATACTGAGACCTATTTAAATCTCAGTTTATTTAATATGGATATTGCGAAAGAAACAAAACAGAGCTGTGCAAAATTAATAAATGCAGACCCCGATGATATAATTCTTACAACAAGTGCAACACACGGCATTAATATTGCTGCAAATGGAATTAAGCTTCCGTCAGGTAATAATAACGTAGCTTTTATTGATTCAGAGTTTCCTGCTGTTGTTTACCCATGGCTGAACCAGGAAGAGCTGGGAAGAGTATCTGCATTGATGATACCGTCATCAAAGGGATATGTGAACGATGCAATAATAAAACGCTCATTGCTTGATAACGATGTAAGAGTGTTTACTTTAAGTATGGTGCAGTTTCTTGGATACAGGTATAATGTAAAGAGCATTGCTGAGTTCTGCAGAAAAAATAATATAATTTTTATAGTGGATGCAATCCAGGCAACCGGGATTTGCCCCATAGATATTGAGCAAATGGGATTAGATTATTTATGTACAGGCAATCAAAAGTGGCTAATGTCACCTGCAGGAACAGGATTTGCATATATTTCAAAAAAATACAGGGATTATATCCACCCGTCATATGTCGGTACTACAAGTGTAAATTATGACTTTGCTAATTTTCTAAATTATAAGCTTGATTTCAGAAAAGACGGTACGGCTTATGAAAACTCAACACTGAATACTCTTGGAATGATTGGCATGAATGAGAGTGTGAAGTTCTTTACTGAGCTTGGTGTTAAAAATATTTTTGAGCATATACTTGAGATACAGGATAAACTTATCGAACTGCTTGATAAATCCATATATAAAATTGAAAGTGACCTGTCTCCGGAACACCGCTCAAATATATTGATACTTTCTCATGTTAATCCGGACCTGAATACAAAGGTTCAAAAGTATCTTGAGGAAAAGAATATATATATTGCAATGCGGGAAGGATATTTAAGAGTATCACCGCATGTTTATAATAACTTTGAAGATGTGGAGATGCTGGCTAAGGCGATGAACAGTTATAAGTGATTGCAGATTGGAAGATTACAGATTACAGATTACAGATTGCAGATTGGAAGATTACAGATTGGAAGATTGCAGATTGGAAGATTGCAGATTGCAGATTGGTCTTTGAAATTTTTTTAAATCATTAACGGGATTCCCGCTTTCGCGGGAATGTAAAATATTATGACATATCATAACAGCAAAACAGTAAACATTTCATTCGATGAGGCAATAGCTAAAGTTACCGATGAACTGAAAAACGAGGGATTTGGGATATTGACTGAAATCGATGTTAAAGCAACTCTGAAAAACAAGCTGGATGTTGATTTCAGGAATTACAGGATACTTGGTGCATGCAATCCTCCGCTTGCCTATAAAGCTTTGCAGACAGAGGAAAACATCGGCGTTATGCTTCCATGCAATGTGATAGTGCAGGAAAAGGATAACGGCGATGTGCAGGTTTCGGCGATAAATCCAATGACATCAATGCAGTCGGTCGGTAATCCAAACTTAAACGAAGTTGCAGAGCTGGTTACGCAAAAGCTTAAGAACGTTATAGAAAGACTATAGTTTATTGGCTCAGGTATTTTTAAGGAAGAATGAAGAACGCCGCATAAAGAACGGACACCTGTGGGTTTTCAGCAATGAGTTTGGTAAGATAACAGGCAATGCTGAAAATGGTGATATTGTAGAATTGTTTGAGAGTAACGGTAATCCATTGGGTTCAGGATTCTACAATAAGAATTCGCTCATCGGAGTGCGGTTGTTCCATCCTTCTTTTAACGGTGATTTCGGAGAGTATGCATCGGAGAGAATTGCCGGTGCGTATTCTTTACGGAAAGCTTTATACCCTAACCGTAATTCATTCCGTCTGGTCTTTAGTGAAAGCGATTACCTTCCCGGATTAATCATCGATAAATTTAATGACAGCTATGTATTGCAGGTTTATTCTGCAGGTATGGAAAAGAATATCGATGCCATTGTAAATGTTTTGAAGAACCTGATGAATGCACAAACAATCTTTACTCATAACGAATCCTATTTCAGAAAGCTCGAAGGTTTGTCTGATGAAGATAAAGTTTATTTTGGCGGGATAAAGGAAGAAATAATTGATGACGGGAAATTAAAGTACCGTATAAACTTTAATGAAACCCAGAAGACAGGTTTCTTTTTTGACCAGTGCGATAACAGGGAGTTTATTGAAAAGCTTGTTAAGGATAAATCAGTTCTCGATGCATTCTGCAATTCGGGCGGATTTGGAATGCACGCTGCTCATGCAGGAGCAGGACAGGTTACATTTGTTGATGCTTCTGATGCAGAGATAAATAATGTTAAGATAAATTACGAATTAAATAACCTCACTGCAGAGAAAGAATTTATAAAAGCAGATGTGTTTGATTTTCTTGAGAAGAGTATAAGTGAAAACAAAAAGTTTGATGTTGTAATGCTTGACCCTCCGGCATTTGCAAAAAGCCGCAAAAGCCTGCCCTCAGCAATTAAAGGATATATTAAGCTAAACCGCCTGGCACTGGAAATTGTTAATGAGAACGGTTTCCTTGTAACTTCATCATGTTCCTATCACTTAAAAGAGAATGATTTTACAGAAGCGGTAAGCTTAGCAGCAGCAAAATCAGGCAGGAAAATCCAGCAAATCTATTTTAACGGTGCATCTTTAGACCATCCGCGAATTCCCGCTATGGAGGAAACATCATATCTAAAATTCGCAATATTCAAAATAAGTTAAGGAACGTATTCCTAATTGTTTACATTTAATATTAAGAGATTAGTATTTATTACTTTTAATATTAATTCAATAATCTTATCTTGCAAAAATTTAAAATATTAAAGATATGAACAAACCATATCCCCCGGTCTATTATGCAGAGTATCTCCAGTTAAATAAAGTGCTCGATGCACAAAAGCCAAAAAGCGAAGAGTACGGGCAGCCTGCGCATGATGAAATGCTGTTCATCATTGTTCACCAGGTATTTGAATTATGGTTCAAGCAAATAATTCATGAGATAGATTCAGTTTGCAAAATGTTCCAGGATGAATCTGTTGATGAAAGAAGCATTGGCGTGGCTGTATCAAGAATTCAGCGAATCATTGAAATCCAGAAAGTCCTGACGGAACAATTACGGGTTATTGAAACAATGACACCGCTTGATTTTCTTGAGTTCAGGGATTTTTTAATTCCTGCATCGGGATTTCAGAGTTACCAGTTCCGCTTGATAGAAAACAAGCTTGGGCTAAAATCCGAAAATCGTGTGCAGTATAATAACATAGATTATTTTAATGCACTCAATGAAGAGCACAGGCGGCAGATACTTGCCTCGATGGAAAATATATCATTATTTGAAATGGTGGAAAAATGGCTGGAAAGAACGCCCTTCCTGAAATTTGCAGGCTTCGATTTCTGGGAAGAATATAAAAACACTGTTGAAAATATGATTGAGAATGAGAGACAGATAATTCTGACCAACCCCACTTTATCGGAAAAAAAGAAAGAGACACAGCTTCAGCAAAATGCAAAAACACTTGAGCATTTCGAAGCGCTTTATGATGAAGAAAAACATAACGAGCTTGAAAAAGAGGGGGTGGTGCGTCTTTCATTGAGGGCAACTCTTGCGGCTTTATTTATCAATCTTTACCGTGATGAACCAATACTTCATCTTCCATTCCGTTTTTTGAATGCACTTGCTGAAATGGATGAAATGTTTGCAACGTGGCGTTACAGGCATGTGCTCATGGTTCACAGGATGATTGGAGCAAAGGTAGGTACAGGCGGCTCTTCGGGGCACAGCTATTTGATGACGACAATTGAAAAGCACAGGGTGTTTACAGACCTTTTCAATCTTTCTACATATTTGATTCCGCGTTCGTCATTGCCTGAACTGCCGGAAGAACTGACGAAACAGCTTGGGTTTTATTATTCACAAAAAATCAAATTATGAACATTAGTTTAGAAGGAAAGAATGCAATAGTCTGCGGCAGTACGCAGGGTATAGGGAAAGCTATTGCATTGCAGTTTGCATCATCGGGTGCAAACGTAACACTTATAGCAAGAAATGAAGTTGCTTTAAGAAATGTACTAAGGGAATTGGCAGCATCGAAGATACAGAACCATAATATTATAGTTGCAGATTTTTCCGAACCTGAAACACTTCGGTTAAAGCTCAATAATTACGTAACTGAAAATCCTCCCGTACACATTCTTGTAAATAATTCCGGCGGTCCCAAAGGCGGGGATATTGTTGCTGCGGGTACAGACGAGTTTATTAAAACATTCAGGAATCATATTGTATGCAATCAAATCCTTGTGCAATCGCTTATTGAGGGAATGAAGGCAGAAAAATACGGCAGGATAATAAATATAATTTCCACATCGGTAAAACAGCCTATAAAAGGACTTGGAGTATCAAATACAATAAGAGGAGCAGTTGCGAGCTGGTCAAAGACACTTGCAATCGAGCTTGCACCGTTTGGTATAACCGTTAACAATATATTACCGGGTGCAACAAAAACTCAGCGGTTGTATTCATTGTTTAAAGCACGTGCAGAAAGCTCAGGAAAAACCGAAGAGGAGATTGAAAAGGATTGGCTTAAGGAAATACCGGCGGGGAGATTTGGCGAGCCGGAGGAATTCGGTTATGCCGCTGCATTTCTTGCATCACCGCTGGCAGGATATATTACAGGAACCAGCTTACCTCTTGATGGCGGAAGGATTGGCTGCTTGTAGGAGGGTGAGGGACATTGCTTTTAATTGCGAGCTCGGGCTTAGTATGTAAAGTTCATAAGGTTCATCAGGTTTTTAAAGTAGAAGATGAACTTTAATTTACGGAAAGCGAAGCAATCCCATAGATGATACGGAGGATTTTAAAGCATTGGAGCGTTGAATGGTTGGAAAGTTGGAAGGTTTTCAAATTGCCATCATCAATTAACCGAAAGATTAGGTAAGTATCAAAGACAATGGGTAACTTATTTAACACGAATACACTTTGATTCAAGAATAAAATTTTTTAATAACTCAAATATTATATTACCCATTGACAGCTTCAAATAACCTAAAGGCAGACCTGACGCATTCCGCCCGGAATATTTTTTTGCCGGATGTGCAATTAAAACCGGTTACATCAAATCTCAGGAAAATTACCATTAAATTCAACTTACAAAAACTAAATCTTTTTGTTAACGAAAAAAATATACGGGTAATTTCAGCTCCTGTCCTCACCCCCCGACCCCCTCTCCTATGATAGGTGTTAGGAGAGGGGGAGTTCCTTTTACTTTTAAGATTTTATTATTTCTCAAGTTCTATATTTTTATGTCTCCCCCTCTCCTTTCATTTATCATAGGAGAGGGGGTCGGGGGGTGAGGACAGGAGCTGAAATTAAATACAAATACTAAAATCTTACCCTATGATTACACTCTTGCGTAAGGTGAATTACTAAGAGACGTTACGCAAATCATAAATCTTTTTGTTACCGAAAGAAATAAACAGGTAATTTCAGTTCATATCCTCACCCCTGATTGATTTCAGATTTTGGATTGCCAATTGCGGATTGAAAAACTTGCAACATAAAGAATAAGATGAAAACGAAAAGTATAATATTTATAATAAAGAATCATAGATTAAATTGATTTTTCATGTTTGCATAGTTTTAAATCTTAACACAAAGTTCACAAAGGTTACAAAGGACACAAAGAAATACCATAATAATTTTAAGAGCTTGTCTTTGTGAAATTTGTAACCTTTGTGCTCTTTGTGTTAAAGCTCTTAACTTCGATGAACCGGTATTAGCTTTTCAATCCGAAATCAATCCGGGTGAGGACATGAACTGAAATTATAAACAAATACTCAAATGGTAACCGGGTATTATACTATTGCGTAAGGTCACTTCAAACACTTAACAAGACACAGACCCGAAAATATGTCCTGATAATAATTGCATTTACATAACAAAATCAACAAATAATGCCATGACAGGGATAAAATCCTCCTGAAAACACATGTCAATACCCCCAAAAATGTCTTTGGAATACCGGGTATAATATTTTAACTTTGTGCAATCATCAACACGAAAATGAAATATATAATAATTATTTCTTTATTTCTTTTTAGCGGTACAGTATTTTCACAATCCGGATGGTTCTGGCAAAACCCTTTACCGCAGGGAAATGCATTATCTGATTTAAAAATGTTTAATGAAAATACAGGGATTTGTATAAATGCTGATAACATTCTCAGAACTACTAATGGCGGCGATAACTGGCAAGCGATATATACCGGCTTTGATACCTATAATACTTCAATGTCAATGGTTGATGAGAATATCGGATATATTTTATTAGATTCATCTAAAATAATAAAAACAGTGAATGGCGGAGTTAACTGGTCCTTTGTGGCACAAATAGATAATATTATAACACCAAACCTAAAATTTATTTCTACAAACATTGGCTTTATTATAGCCGGAAGAAATATTTATGGAGGGATAAAATTATTTAGAACAAGTAATGGAGGTTTAACATGGAATACAATAATAAATGATTCTACTATTAATAATGGCAAAATTAGTTTTCTTAATAGTGTAACCGGTTATATAATAAGTGTCCGGGAAATTAATTATTACAGCTTAAAACATCTTAAAAATTTAAAAACTACAGATTCGGGAATTACATGGGACAGTGTTCAAAATTCAATTAACTTATATTCGATTTCTTCTGCAATATTTGTCAATAATTCAACAGGGTTTATTTGTGGTTCAATATCACCTTCAAACAAAATTCTGAGAACAACAGATGGAGGTACAAACTGGATAGCGGTGACAAATGGAAATATTAATTTCGGTAATTTTTATTTTATTGATTCTAATACAGGTTTTTTAATTACTCAAGGTTATATTTACAAAACTACTAATAATGGAGATAATTGGGTTCAATATTATTACTATGCAGAAGTTGGGAATGATTTAAATGAAACTTCTTTTATTAACACAAATACCGGAATAGCTGTCGGTTATGGTGGAGTAATAGCGAAGACTATCAACGGTGGAATAAATTGGACTAAAAAAAATAATGGAATTAATAGTATTATATGGGAGGTGCAATTTTCTGATTACAATACCGGGTTTGCAGTTGGTCTATATGGATATTTATTTAAAACCACAAATGGCGGAATAAATTGGTTAACATATCAATTCCCCATATTAGATTATGGCGGAATCGGAAAAGTAAATTCCGATATTTGGTATTTCCCTTCATGGGATGATGGAAAAATCTTTAAGACGACAAACACAGGTTTAAGTTTCGATACAACATATTCAAATGCTTATGGAATTACCCGTTTAAAATTCTTTAATGAGAATACAGGATATGGTGTGTGTAAATATGGAAACTTTATTAAAACTACAAATGGCGGTATGAATTGGATATTGGTAAGTAATACAAATGGGGCGCAAAATTGGTCGCTGGATTTCATAAATGAAAATACGGGATTTGCAGGTGGTTCTCTATTTCGAAAAACTACAAATGCAGGGATAAATTGGAATGCAGTTTCCGGTATGGATAGTATGTATTCTGCTGATATACAATTTATTAATGAATATACAGGTTTTATTGGCGGTGGTTATTATATTGGATATTCATATCACGGCTCTGTTTGGAAAACAACAAATGGCGGAAATAGCTGGCAAAAATTCGATATTTGCAACTATTCTATTGATGATATATCTTTCGTAAATGAAAGTGTTGGATTTGCTAAGTGCGGCAGTGTGATATTTAAAACCACTAATGGAGGGATAAATTGGTTTCAATTAAGAAGAACTTGTTCTTATAATAGTCTTAATTCTTTATACTTCGTAGACTCTCTGGTAGGATATGCTGTAGGTGATTATGGCACAATAATTAAAACAACAAACGGCGGAGGCACACCTATCGGTATAGATCCAATCAGCAATAAAGTACCCGGTAAATTTATACTTTATCAAAACTATCCCAATCCGTTTAATCCTATAACTCATATTAAAATTGAAATTCCTTCAAACTCTAATCATGAAATGGAAATCGTGAAATTAGTTGTCTATGATATATTGGGAAGAGAAGTTATAACTCTTGTTAATGAAGAACTGCATCCGGGTACTTACAACATAGAATGGAATGCTTCAAATTTTTCCAGCGGTGTATATTTTTACTCTTTAAAAGCCGGAGATTTTATAGAAACAAGAAGAATGGTATTAATAAAATAGTGATATTATTTTTATAAGATAAAAAGCTCATTACAGATAACAAAATACCAACCAATGTTCCATATTGAGCAAATTGCCTGCACAATATATTATACATTACAGCGACAATAACACATACAAATTATAAGATGATTTACATTCCCGTCAAACAAAATTCCAAAGCCATTCTCATTTATGCCCCATTTTGGCAATTCGGGGGGATGAATATATAAAGCCGGAGCTTCACAACCCAATTATGTTAAATATAAAGCAAAAACAAACATTTTACGTTCATCGTGCTGTCATTCTGCTGTAAAAGATAGAAATAATGTTTTCTAACTCCTTAAATATCTGTATAACAATTAAATAAATAAGCAGATAGCGTGATTATTTTTGTATAAAAAACACATCAAAAACAGCAAAACCGGCACAAAATCAAAGAAAACGAAATTAATAGTTAAGTCTAATGAACATATAGCATTGTATTACCCAAATGTGCTAAAACAGGTAAAATATATGTCGCAAAATTTATACAAATGTTTCACGTGAAACATAAAATAGCAGCGATTTAAACAAAATGAAAATTGGGTAAATCCACGTAATTCATCAAAAAGCCCGTTTTCACGTAAAAGGATTTACAGGTAATATTTTTTAAATTAAGTATTGATTAATTGATAATGATTTGCAATTTTAGCTTATTATTCAATTAATTAATAAAAAATGATAGTATATAACGTTACAGTAAATGTAGATGAAGAAATCCACGAAAACTGGCTTGACTGGATGACAACCAAGCATATTCCGCAGGTAATGGAAACAGGGTGTTTCACAGGGAGTGAAATATTCCGCTTGCTTTCACCGGAAACAGAGGAAGGAGTAACATATTCAATTCAATATTATGCAAACGACCTTGAGGAATATGAAAAATACCAGATTGAGCATGCAGCATTCCTCCAATCGGAAACAAAGGAAAAATTCGGCGGAAGATATACTGCATTCCGTAGTGTATTGGAAAAAGTGTAGAGGAGGCAGCATCAATTGTGAGCCAAAGATTTTTTGAATGATTTAGAGTGATAAATTATGAACAAAATTAAAAATTACATAAACGGTGAATTAATCTCTCCGTTATCTGATTCATACATCGATAATTATGAGCCGGCAGCAGGGAAGGTGTATTCACTTATTCCTGATTCAGATGAGCGGGATATAAACTGTGCAGTTGAAGCCGCTGTAAAGGCTTTTCCTGTTTGGTCTGTTACACCTGCAGAGGAACGCTCGAAAATTTTGTTGAAAATAGCTTCATTAATCCAAAAAAATCTCGATAAGCTTGCAATTGCAGAGAGTATCGATAATGGAAAACCTGTTTCATTGGCAAAGAGTGTTGATATTCCCCGTGCTGTTAAGAATTTTGAGTTCTTCGCAACTGCTATAATTCATTTTGCCAGTGAAGCACACATAATGGAGGATAAAGCAATCAATTACACCTTGCGAAATCCAATTGGTGTAGTTGGAGCTATCTCACCCTGGAATCTCCCGCTATATTTATTTACATGGAAAATTGCCCCTGCACTTGCTGCGGGAAATTGTGTTATTGCAAAACCATCAGAAATAACGCCAATGACCGCTTATTTACTTTCTGAGTTGTGCATTGAAGCAGGATTACCTGCAGGAGTATTAAATATAGTTCATGGTTACGGGCATAAGGTCGGTAAGGCAATTTCTGCTCATCCTGATATTAAAGCTATTACATTTACAGGCGGTACAAAAACCGGAGCTGATATTGCTTCTATTGCTGCTCCTATGTTTAAAAAGCTCTCGCTTGAGCTTGGCGGGAAAAATCCGAACATTATCTTTGCCGATTGCAGGTTTGATGAAATGCTTGAAACAACGATACGCTCATCATTTTCGAACCAGGGTGAAATTTGTTTATGCGGTTCAAGAATCTTTATTGAAAAAACTTTATATGACAGATTTAAAAATGATTTTGTTGATAGGGTGAAGAAGCTTGAGATAGGAGACCCCAACAAACCGGGAACAGAGCAGGGAGCAATTGTATCAAAACAGCATATGGAGAAGATATTATCGTATATAGAGCTTGCTCAAGAAGAAGGCGGGAAGATATTATGCGGAGGAAACAGGGTAAATATGGATGGAAGATGTAAAAACGGGTGGTTTATTGAACCAACTGTCATTGAAGGATTAACACATACATGCCGGACAAATACGGAAGAAATATTCGGTCCTGTTGTGACAATTCAGTCTTTTGATACAGAAGAAGAAGTCATAGAAAAAGCAAACTGCACAGAGTATGGCTTAGCATCAATATTATGGACAGAAAATTTAACCCGTGCTCACCGTGTATCTGCACAAATTAAAACAGGTATTGTGTGGGTGAATTGCTGGATGCTGCGTGACCTGCGGACACCTTTTGGCGGAATGAACAGCTCAGGTGTAGGTCGTGAAGGCGGACTGGAAGCATTGAGATTCTTTACAGAACCGAGAAATGTGTGTGTAAAGATAGAAGATGGTTTATAAGGTTAATAAGGTTCATAAAGTTCATAAAGTGTGAAAACCTTACAAACCTTACAAACCTTACAAACTTTACAAACCTTACAAACCTTACAAACTTTACAAACCTTACAAACTCTACAAACTAATTCATCTGTTCATCTGCACTTGGTCCGTAGCTTCCGGGAAGCGGTATGCCAAGCAGTCTCAGGTAAACACCAAGCTGTGCCCGGTGATGGATAATATGATTATAAACCATAGAACGCAGTACAGCAATTTTAGGCAAAGTGAAATAAATCTCTTTGCCATTCCTTAATGTCCAGTTGGTCATAAAATGCTCATCACTGCTTTTCTTTAAGATTTCCATAGCACTTGCTACATTTTTATCAAGTATTTCAACAAGCTCAGCACCTGAACATGCTGCCGGTGGATTATATTCACTTTTTGCGAAATCAAGTTCGTCATGTTCAAGGGTTGCATTTATCCAGTTTGGCAATTCTGCAACATGAACAGCAAGCTGCCCGATTGCCATCGATTTCTCATGTGGTTTCCAGTTTGGGTCTTTAAATGGTACGCGTTCAAGGATTTTTCTGGTTGTAGAAGCTTCCTGCTGAAGCTCGGCGATTAAGGATTCGTTTATTGGCATGGCTGTATTCTATAGTTTGTAATTATTTTAATAAATAATCCGGCTATTTGAATAATCAAATTCAGGAATTATTATTACAACTTCAATGATATAAATTATTTCTTTTGATTATAATTTTAAAATAATATCATTTTAATGAAATTTGTTTTATTTTGTATAAACAAGATCATAATACGTTTATTATTTGGTTTATGGCTATAAAGATAATATTATTAGTATTAATACTTTTTTTAAGTTATACATATTCTCAGGACGAGAGCAACGTTATAGTATCAGGTCCAGGTATACTTAGAGAATTAGATAGCAAAAACTTTAAAGATTTTTCTGAATTATCTTCGGAACATTCTATACTTGAAAATATCCTCCTAAACCTTGATAGTGTTGTTTATAAAGGAGATAGTACTGTTTTTGCTATTTGTAAAGATATTAGTATGAAACATTTTTTGCTTTATGGTACTACAATTGCCCAAACAGCTTGCTATGGAGGACGTTATGGCGATTTTGATACAACGAAATTTGAAGCCGGTATGTTTATCGCAGATGACAGTGCTAATTATTTCCATAATAAATTTATTAATGATATATTCAGTATGATGAACAGAGATTTAAGCAGTGAATATTTCAAAGAAGATTTCCCTATAGAATTATATTATCACAATAAAAATTATGTGATTATTGAAAACCATGAAAGAGATTTTATTTATGGTGTAACAACAGACTGGTGTTATTATATATGGGGACTTAATAAAATAATAAGAGTATATCACATCTCAAAGTTACGCGGCTGGGGCGGAATAAGCAGTTTTGTTTTTAACAATATCAAATTTAAATATAATAGCTCTGCAAAATCAAATAAAGAGGTATCTATCAGAAGTGAATTTCAAGTAACACCTAAAAAATTCTGGGAGTTATATGATAAAGGAATTTTTAAAAAGCCATAAGGATTAATTTTTTTATTCGAATAAATTATTTTATATTATAAAGTAAAGAGGATTACTTCCGAAAGTTTGCTTTCGAAAATATTATTTATGATTTATTTACATTAATTCCATTATCAATTAAATATTTGGTAATATCTTCATAATCCGTCATTCCTTCATCTATCATTGCCTTATATATAAAATAACCGCTGTACATAGGTGTGCGGTGCTGTTCATTTATAACTGAGAATTTGTAATTAAGAATCTTTTCCTTTAATTCCGGAGTAATCCTGTCTTTGAAGCTCTGCATTGTTTCCATTACTTCGTCAATATGTGAATCTTCCAAAAACCAGATATCAATTTTCCAGTGGCGTTTCCAGTTGCCGTAATTAATGAACAACTTCAGATAATAGCCGCCTCTCATCCTTGGGTCATCGTCAGATTTCTCCATCTTAACTTCAAATACAAGATTTGATTTAACCAGTTCACCTGCCATTTCAAATACTTTTTCTATCGGTACTTTTGTAACATAAAAATCTATGTCGGGATATATCATCAGGTCAAGAAAATAGCTGCCTGTTGGAATAACCCTTCCGCAATGAGAGAGTATATCACAGAATTTCAATTCATGAAGAATATAATCTGCCTGCTTTTTTAATTCGACTGATATTTGTGTGGGAGACATAAAAAATTAATGTGTATAAAATCCTCTAATATATTTATGCAGCTCTTCTTTTGTCATGCTGCTGTTTATCTTCATAAAATCTTCATGTGTTAACGCTTTCAACTTGTATTCTAATGCTGTTGATGTTGCTCCGCCAATGAATACATTGTTGTGAATATGCGAAGGAGGTTGCTCACCCGGTTTGTCACCTGATATGTGTATATATTTTAAGTGCGGATAAAAATTATTTGCTAATTGAATAACTTCAACAGTAATATCGACGGGAACATTATTACCGAGCCAGATTGTGCTGTAATCATCAAATGATTTGAACTCCGGGTCTTTTTCCCATTTATAAACTTCTGCAGTAAATCCTTTTGATTTTAAGCTGTCCATAAATTCATTTGCATTATGAAAATAATTAACAGAAATCAAATACGGAGCTTTTCTCAATGCTTCTATTTCTTTTTCCGGAATGAATTCTATATAATCATGCATTACGCCCGTATCCTGGTTTAGAGAATCCGTTATGTCTGAAGATAATTCCCGGGAATAATTTATGTTACCATTATTGAAAATAAACGGCAACAGGAAAAGTATAAACGGCAGATAGGAAAATCTTTTTAGCTGCATTTAAATATTTGCTTAAAAACTTTTATAATATAAAACATATTTGATGTTATAACAACGTTCAAAATTTGCATAGTTTGTAATCTATTGAATTTTTGCAAATATTAATTAGAATTTTCATTACTTGTTTTTGCAATCAAAAAATTTTAAATTGGATAACTGATATTGATTGTTGTCTGAATCACAGATTACACAGATTTTTGCTGATGTCACTGATAAAAAAGCTTTAACACCAAGTTTACAAAGAAGACAAAGAACACAAAGGTGCTCTTATTTATTTCTATTTCCTTTTGAACTTAGTAACCTTGGTTTATTTGTGTTAAGATTATGTTTATTCGTTTCTGATACTTAATCATGATTTCGAAATATTATCAGTACAATCATTTTTCAGTGAAATCTGTGATTCAGATAATCATCATCTATCAGTGATATAAGAAAAATATCAGCGAAATCTGTGATTCAGACAATTTAACAAACTTAACAAACTTAATGGACTCAATAAACTCATCACGTGCGCCCGAACCTGTTGGTTTATATCCTCATGCAAAGCGTTTGGGAAATTTGTTATTCCTTTCAGGAGTGGGACCAAGAGAACGGGGCAGCAGGAAAATTCCCGGTGTAGAGCTTGATGAAAAGGGGAATATTATTTCGTACGACATTGAAATCCAGTGCCGTTCGGTTTTCCAGAATGTAAGATGGATACTGGAGGAAGCAGGCTCTTCATGGGATAAATTAATTGATGTTACTGTATTTCTCACTAACATGAAGGATGATTTTCCTGCGTATAACAAATTGTATGCTGAGTATTTCAAAGATAACCAACCATGCAGGACAACAATTGAAATAAAATCTTTGCCAACTCCGATCGCGATTGAATTGAAATGCATTGCGAGTGTATAGAGTGTGTTGAGTTTTTGGAGTGCAGTAACCGTGTTACTGCTAAGTGCAAGAGTGTGTTAAGTTTTTGGAGTGCAGTAACCGTGTTACTGCTAAGTGCATGAGTGTGTTAAGTGTGTATGGAGTGTCCGGTGATTGCCGGATTACCGCAAAATAATCTATGGAATTTTTAAGATGATTTCCGCCTTTTACTATTTATTACTTACTATATTTAAAGTTATGATGATACATATAAAAACCATTCTCTCCATTATTGCCCTTGGTTTTATCCTTAATTACTCAGCTTATGCATGTACTACATTTTGCATCAATACGGATAACGAGCTTGTATTCGGTAAAAATTACGACTGGATGATAAGCTATGGATTGGTAATTGTTAATAAAAAAGATGTAGTAAAACGCTCAATGGTTGGTCCAAATTCCATAGCGGCTGAGTGGACATCAAAGTATGGGAGTGTGACATTTAATCAGTACGGCAGGGAGTTTCCATCAGGCGGAATGAACGAAGCAGGTCTCGTTATCGAGCTTATGTGGCTTGATGAAACGAAATTTCCGGTACCGGATACCCGCCCCGTCGTTAATATATTGCAGTGGATTCAATATCAACTGGATAACAGTGCAACAATTGATGAAGTAATTGCAACCGATTCTAAAATAAGAATATCAAACAGGTCGGTTCCTGTTCATTACCTTGTAACGGATAAAACAGGAAAAACCGTCAGCATTGAATATCTGGATGGTAAGCTTGTTTATCATACCGGCGAAACTATGCCTGTGACTGCATTAACAAATGATACCTACGAAAACTCAACCGGTTATTTGAAAAGATTTAAAGGTTTCGGGGGTAATCAACCGATGATAGAAAGCAAAAGCTCACTCGATAGATTTGTGAAAGCTTGTTCAATGATAAAATCTTACACATTGTCACCGGAAAGAACTGCAGTTGATTACGGATTTGATGTATTGAAAAGTGTTGAGCAGGGAAATGGCTATACGGTTTGGAGCATAATTTATGATATTAAAAACCTGAAGGTGTTTTTATAAAACTGTAAAAAATTCAGATATCCAGTACATAGATTTTGCATCTCTTGATTTTGATTGCTCAACACCTGTAAAATTAATTGATGTAACTGCAAACAATGAAGGCATCGTAAATGAAAAACTTGAAGAATACTCTTATAAGACAAACCGTAAATTGATTGAAGATGCATATAATGGTGTTGAGTTCCTGAAAGATACTCCTCCCCCCGATAGGGATGAAGCTGCAAAATATCCTGAGTTATTAAAATGCGGAGAAAAGTCAGGTAATATAATTGAAGAGAATAATATACAAAAATCTTCATTGGATTCAGGAAAGAATAATATATATTTCATAATAACTGGAATTATATTATTTTCGTTGATTGTAATTTATTTTAAAAGAAAAAAAATAAAATAAAAAATATTTGTTTAAAAGAGCTGCCCTGCTTTATAAGCTTACATTTTTATTCCTGTTTACCTGCAGCATTCAATATGCAAAGGTCGTAGATATTGTATTCCTCCATATGAATGATGTTTACGAGATTACCCCCCTTGAAGGCGGTAAATACGGCGGGCTATCACGTGTTGCTGAATTAAGAAAACAATTATTGAAGCAAAATCCAAATACATATACTGTACTGCCGGGTGATTTCATTAGTCCTTCTGCACTTGGTACCGCTGAGTTCGAAGGTAAAAGAATTAACGGGGCACAGATGATTGATGTATTGAATACTCTCGGTCTGGATTTTGCTATGTTTGGTAATCATGAGTTTGATTATAAATATGAGGTTCTGCAGGATAGAATGGATGAATCAAAATTTGAATGGATTTCATCAAATGTATATCATGACCAAAATGGCTTGCGGCAATCATTCAGGAGGATAGACCATCCAATTCCGCAATATGTTATTTTGAAAATACCTTCCTCCGGGAAAAAAATGGTAAGAGTCGGGATGATAGCACTTTGCATCGATGTTAATAAGCAGCCCTATGTATATTATGAAAACTCTGTGGATGCAGGAAAAAGAATATATAGTGAAATTAAAGACAGCATAGATTTCCTGATTGCAATGACTCATTTAACCATCCAGCAGGATAAAGAGCTTGCCGCCGCCATGCCGGAAATAAAATTCATTATGGGAGGACATGAGCATTTTAATATGTATGTTACACAGGACGAAACCATAATTGCCAAAGCAGATGCCAATGCAAAATCTGTTTACGTCCATCATCTTTTATATGATACCAAAAGAAAAAAATTAAAGATTGAATCGGAATTAAAAACAATTGATACGGCAATAAAGAATGACGGGGCTACATCTGAGACAGTGAATAAATGGGTTGACAGAGCTTTCAGCGGTTTCCGTTCAAAGGGATTTGAGCCAAATGAAATTGTAACCACGCTCAATGAACCGCTTGACGGGCTTGAAATAAACAACAGGTTTTATGAGACAAACCTGGGTAAAGTAATCGGTGAAGCTATGTATAGTGTTTCAAGAAATTCCACAGCGGCAATCTTTAACAGCGGCTCGGTGAGAATTGATGATAATCTGATGGGTGAAATATCTCAGTATGATATTATACGTACCCTGCCGTTTGGGGGAAAAATAATTGAGATTGAAGTTACAGGAGAACTGCTCTTAAAAATATTGAATACCGGCATTGCCAACAGGGGAAGCAGAGGTTTCCTGCAGTATTACGGCATTCAATACGATTCTTCATCGGTATCATGGGGATTTAACGGTCACGGTATTATTGAAACTGACACGTATAATATTGCTGTATCGGATTACCTGTTAACGGGTATGGAACAAAATATGTCATTTTTAAAAAGAGATAATCCAGGCATTTTGAAAATATTGGAACCGCAGGCAGATGATAAATCTGATTTAAGGAACGACATCCGGCTTGCTTTAATAAAATATTTAAAGGAGAAAAAGTAATGCCCTACGAAACAGAATTAAAAGGTTTTCTTGATAAAGAAGGTAAGCTTAAGCAATGGCCTTCTAAGCAGGATAAAAGAAAAGCGGCACTTGATATGATAAGTGAAAAATTTGAAACGGATAAGACTTACAACGAAAAAGAAGTGAACGAAATGATAAAAACTGCTATTTCATTTGGCGACCATCAGACAGTGAGGCGCGAGCTTGTATCTGCTAAAATACTTGACAGAACTCCGGATGGTGCTAAGTACTGGAAGGTGATGCAAACTGAAAGACCTGGAACAAATTTTGATGTGCCTAAATAATTATAGTTACTAATCCTGGTTTTCTACTCATCCTATGACTACTTATTAATTACACATTAATATTTGTAAAGATTTTCTGTACTTAAATAGATAGTCATAGGATGAGTAAAAGAACCCGGATTAGTAAATTTTACGCACCAAATTGGCTCAAATGATGATCAAGGTGTTTCCACATCAGCATATCCCATTGTTCCGGTGTCATTTTACCAAAGAACGGGTGCGGGTCTTTTGATATTTTTTCAGGTCCGGCATTATAAAATCTTTCAACAATTGAAATTAATTTCTTTTTCTCCTGTTCAAAATTTCTGTTGTCTGAAATCACAAACCGTTTATCTGTCGGCATATCTTTTCTAAATGGTTTAGTATTTGCCAATTGTTTTTTTGCAATTGCTCCAAAAAGGTAGCTGAAAAACGTTCTTCCTAATTTTTTGTCACCAAGAGCTGATTCGAATGGAACACAGCAATGTGCAAGCATCTGGCTTACGTTCATCTTTCCCCATTGTGCGGGAGTTTCAGGTGTAAGCTTCCCGATTCTTTTAAGTACTGTTTTGTTGTCTTCTATTTTAAATAAACTGCTCATTATTTTTATCCTGATTGATTGTTAATTTTGCTATTACGTTTCGTCACTACGTGATTAATTATATCTGGTGTTTATTTCGCTAATACGCCGCGTCACTACGTGACTGATTGCTAATTCTTCATTGCTCATTGCTAATTGCTCATTGCTAATTCTTCATTGCTAATTGCTCATTGTTCATTGCTAATTGCTCATTGTTCATTGCTAATTGCTCATTGTTCATTGCTAATTGCTCATTGTTTATTTATTTCTTAACGTATTTCCAGTTTCTGATTTTTCCTTCTGCCATCCACTCAATGGCTGTTTCCAATCGTTTATTTTTTGTTTCATCTGTTTTAGCTTCAGTAATCCATTCAACATATTCTCTTTTATGGCTTGGACTGAATTCTTCAAATGTCTTGAATGCCGTTTTATTTTTCTTTAGTGACTTCATAAAATAATCGGGAATCTCCACTTCTTTTTTTGCACCCGGTTTAATTACTTTCTTTACTTTCACACCCTGTTCGTTCAGCTTTGCAGCTTCCTTTAAATATTCTGTAAATATTTTATTTGAAGGCAGGTCTTTTACAGATGTTATCTTTCCCAAATGACCCATTGCTTCTTTTGTATCCATAATTTTATGAGGGTCTTTCATCAGTGATGCTTTCCAGAAACCGAAGGCACAATGCTGTTTGAATGAAGCCATACTGCATAATGTTTCGCCTTCATAAACGAAGTGCGGAAAGCTCCATTTCATTGTTTCTTCCACACCGGGAATGGCTTTATGCACAACCTCCCTTATGTGAGTGAGAATTGGTTTTGCAAAATCCTGTGACTTTGCAATGTATTCGTCAATGCGTTTATCTTTTGCCGGCATAGTTTTTAATTATAATTTATTAATATTATTATACTAATTTAAGAAAGAAATATAATTGTTTCAATTAGCATTAGAGTTCATAGAGTTTAAGAAGATTTACAATTGGAGTTAGACAAGGGGTTACTGAAATAAATACGGACATACGGAAATTACAGATTACATTGCATTAACAACTCCAGATTAAAATTAACGAATTACCCCTTGTTCACTTTTCGGCTTACAAGATTTACAATTGCTGTTATGATAGAGTATTGAGAGATTTGAAGATGCAGTTAGACAAGTCGTATATCCCTGCCTGCGCCAAAGCTTCTGCCAAGGCAGACAGGTTGGCAGGCAGGCCGAAGAAGCGTCAACTGACATCGGGAGGGTTACTGATATTGATATGGATATTCAGGAATTACAAAAAATATTATACTAACAACTCCAGACTATCATAACGAATTACCCCTTTAAAACAATCTGACTTGGATAATTTCCAATTGCACGTGAACATGAAATTATTGGTACCTTGGCAGGGGTTTAAAAACCTATGTTCATCCAGTGGTCACTCAGCGGGCACTTTATGTTCATCCAGTGGTCACTCTACGGGCACTTCTTGGGCAGGTTTTGGGCAGAGTTTTTCGAAAAATCGCTGTAACTTATTACAGTATAAAGAGATAACTCGTGACCAAAGTGCTAAAAATAGCTCCAAAAATGGCGATTATAAGCAGGAATTGAGGTTTTTTAAAAAGTACTCCTGCCCACGGTATTTTGGGTAAAAAGTGGTGGTGTGTGTCGCAATTATTTTAGAGCTAAAGTAATGCTTTAAGCTCCTTAGGTTCATTACCGAACACACCCCTTCCGCTTCGCTCCCTCCCCTCTCGAGAGGGGAATCCTTACCTGCTTACTCTTCTTATATTCCACATCATGAAAATATGCTCAATACACTCCATAAACTTAATACACTCCACACACTCAATACTATTTTAAGATAAAACTTGACAAGCGGCAATCTCTATATTATTTTTATATAGTAGTGAATGCTGCTGCATGTTACTTCTCACTGTCGTTCTTTGTCAATATCGAAATTGTAATTATCCGGTCGTGAAATTATTTTATTCTGAACCCGGTTTCAGGGTCAGATATGGAAACAAAAAAGTATAAAAATGAAAAATTTCCATATGTAGGAGTTTTCTTACAATTCAATGAGCAATGAGCAATGAACAATTGGCAATGAAAAATGAGGAAATCCGGCTCAATTTATAAATTAATAATCATGCAAACCGGATAGTTTTACAAGGAGTAAGCGGTTATTTTCAAATATGATGATAAAAAACTTTTTCTCGTTGTCTCAGGTTTTACCGGTATGATTAGAAAATTAAAATCCGGTAAATACAGGCTGTATTCAAGAAAGAAAAATCCCAAGACCAATAAAAGAAGGAATCTCGGGACTTTTGATACTTTGGAAGAAGCTAAGCAGCATGAACGTGCCGTGCAGTTCTTCAAACGGCATTGATTAACTTATTTCAACTCAAATCTGAATAACAACTTTTTTATATATGTTTTTGAAAGATCCGGATTGGAATTAAAAAAATCTAAAGGATACTCTTTATAATACTCCATGATGGTATTAAAAAAGTTTTCAGTTTCTGCTTTGGTTTCAGTTACACTTATCAGCCTGCTTGTTTCATTACCTGTTACTTCGGCCATTTTAGTTGCTTCTGTTAATGCCTTTTTATACATTCTTTCGAACAACCTGGTATAATAAGGTTCATATGACTCATGCTCTACCGAGATTATTTTCCCTGTTACACCTTTATTCTTTTTTAAAACATCATATAATCTTTTCAATTCAGTTTTTGAATTCAAATAAACAAGAAGATTTTCGATTTCAGCGGAATAGGTTGTAATTGAATAGTTCGAGCTGTATTCCCTGTTTGTAAAATTTTCAGCGTCAAGAATTTTTTCTATATCTGAAAATGTTATGGGTTCTTCGGAAACTGTATCCTGCAGCGGGTAATATGTGGATTTATCAGAGATACTTATTTGATAAATAAATTTTAATGGTGCTAAAATAAGAGTATCTGAAATTGAAATCTCTATAAAATGCTTTTCCTGTGCATATGCGTTATAACTTATTGTTAATAATAAGATGATAAGAAAAATCTTTTTTATATTTCCCATGAAAAATTGTGAATAATTTGGTTTAGTAAATGATTGTTCTTTGTGAAGTTATTAAGCAATATAACGGAAATGAATGCAATAAAGAATTGAAAAAAGGGTGTATGGAGTTAGTGAGTTTGAGAGTTTGAGTGTTGAAGAGTTGGAGAGTTGGAGAGTTTGAATGAAAAGATATTTTGTAAGGGAATGGAGAGGGGTCGCCTGTCCTGTGTAACAGGAGGGTAAGGTCCTGGATTTAAAACTCTACGAATCATCGCTGGGATTACTTCGCTTTCCTTATTTAGTAAGATTTACGATTTATTAATGTCTCTCCAAATCTATGTTACATTTCCAATAATGTTCGAGCTCGCAATTAGCTTCTTCCTTATAAACTAATTCCCTGTTGGCTGGATTGCACTTGTCTCAACCATGAGCATTACTACTCTTTGCGGTGCACGGGGTCTGTGTTTTACACCTTTTGATATAGTTACACCCTGGTTAGGATGAAGCTCAAGTGTGCGGTCTTCAAGGTCAATATATAAATTTCCTTCTACCACATAAAAAAATTCATCATCGTTATCATGTTTGTGCCAGTGGAATTCACCTTCTATGACTCCTATTCTTACGACGCTGTCATTCACCTGTGTTAATGTACGGTTCGACCATTTCTCAGTGCATTCATTGACGACCGAAGGAATATCGATTACTTCCTGGTGATTGAATTTAACGTCAAGATTAATATTATATTTTTTGTAGTCTTCCATGTTTGAAAAATTAATTTTTACATACTATAAATTTATTTTATCAATTGCAGTGAAATTACTTACACGTTTTTTTTCATCAGGCCATACCCCAGCAAAATAAGGGTAATTATTAACATTACAAATCCTGCATAAGCAAGGTAAATCATTGCGTTTGGTTCTGTGGCATCTTTATCAAGTACTGAAAGGAAAAATGCAAGAGGAAGCATAATTGCGGCAATTGGCACACCAATCCTGATGAATCCTTTTAAGCTTCCTGAAAGGTTTGCCTGGTCAACATATCTTAAAATTAATAATGAGAGGATAAGCAAAACACCTGCATGGGCATGACCGGCACGCCAGAGATCTTGTCTTAACTTATTTTGCATATAACCCGAATCCGGGTCTATCAGCATTGATAATAAGCTTACACCTCCAAAGGCAACAGTCGGTAATATGATAAAGAGTAAGCCGGCTAAACGTTTAGTCTTTAGTTCCATAATACTCCTATTTTTATATTACGTTACTTAAATCCTTTATCAGGATTCCAGTTCCCGTGCTGCTTTCTTATTGTAACAATTTGACCGATGTGATATGCGTTATGAATTGTTATCTGTGCAATGTATGAATACCATGCATCCGGCTGGCTTTGAATCGCCTGTGAGTTTAGTTTTTCTTCATCCGCATCTTTTACTGCGTCGTAAAAATCTGAAAGGACTTTATCTAATCTTTCTTTGGCTGAGTCCCAGTTGAGTTCAGTATTACCAATGCTGCCGGGTTCAAATGTTTCCTTGTTATTGCCTTCAAATGGTGGAAGATTTGTGCCATTGAATCTTGAAAGATAGAGTTCATTCCAAAATATAAGATGAATCACTATCTGCATTATGGAATTATTGCTTTCATCTTTTTGGAGTGCCTGCCCGGGTGTCAGGTCTTCTACTGCAGTTTGAGAAGTAATGAACCAGTTTGTCTGGTTACGGCATGAAGCCATTTGTTCCAGTAAGATTTCTTTTTGAGTCATTACAGCAGGTTCTCCTCCATGATTAACTTAAGACGCTTTAAGCTGTTATTCAGATTTTTTTTGAACTGCGGTTTCAATAAAATATCAGCAAGATTGTAAAATTTTCTTGATTCATTTTCTACTTTAATTTGAGCAAGTGTTTTTCCCTCACCTGCATCATCAAATTTTACAGTAACTTTCATTTTAAACGGATCGTTTGATATCAATACCATTTTATGCCCCGGCTCGAAATCTATTATCTCCAATGTTGAGTTGACTTCTTTCCCGAGAAACTTAGCCGATCTCAGTATGTGTGTACCTTTCCTTATAGGGCGGTCTGTTAACAGATGTGACTCGAATACATGCCTCAGCCACAACGGGTCATTATCCGTCTCAAAAGCATAATTTGCGACTATATCTCTCGGTTTATTTATTTCAACCTTTTGGGTTACTTGTATTGCCATTTCTCAATTTGGATTTAAGAACGTACAAGTTAATGAAGAATTTGGAATAAATCAAATAATTGGAATATTTTTGAACAAATTTTTCATTAGCAGCTTGGAATTTTATTTAAGACGGAATGTTAAGCTTCCGTTAAGATATTTTATTTTTTAAGATATAGCAAACGGTTTTCACATTTACCTTCTATCGGAAGTTTTAAATATATTAATAATTGAAATCTGTTTCATACATTAATAATAAATTTATAATAATTATAAATTTATTATTATTTTTGCAGAACTAATTTACAAATTTTGAAATTGATAATATTAAGGGTAATACATTAATTGTTTTGATGAATAATAAAAGATAAAAATGATTGCAAATTTAAATATTGTACCGAAGCAAGCACAGGTTAAAAAACAAATTATTGCTCTTGGAGGAGGAGGGTTCTCGGATGACCCGGGAAATCCAATGCTTGACCTGTATATAATTGTCCAGTCAGGTAAACCAAAACCCAGGATATGCTTTTTGCCGACAGCAAGTGGCGACGCAATTGATTACATAGAAAAATTTTATAAGGCATATGAGCGGCTTCCGGCAATACCATCGCATCTTTCACTGACGAAGGGCAAAACGAATGTTAGAAGGCTTGAATCCTTTATCCTAAGCCAGGATATTATATTTGCAGGAGGCGGCAGCCCGCGGCTGATTATGAAAGTGTGGCGGAAAACAGGAATGGATAAAATTATACGCAAAGCATGGCGCAGAGGTATTATCCTTTCGGGTATGAGTGCCGGGGCTATGTGCTGGTTTTCTGATGTTCTATCTAATCCAAAGGATGATAATAATTTTAAACGCATCAGCGGGCTTGGGCTTTTGACGGGAAGCTTATGCCCGCATTACAATAACCGGGGGGAACTGCGAAAAGCTTTTTCAAGATTGATAGCTCAGGGAGAACTGGATAACGGCTTTGGTGTTGAAGATAGCTGTGCTTTGCATTTTACAGGCAGGGAGCTTCACAAAGTTGTTTCTGCCTATCCTTCAGCTAAAGCGTACACTGTCAGGAAAGCAGGTTTAAAGGCAAGTACCAGGAAGATCAAATTTATTTACCTTGGAGCTGATTAATGAAAACTTCAATATTATTTCTGCTGGTAATATCTGGTGTTCTGTACGGGCAGGGATATGTATTATCACTTAAAATCTTTTCTCCCGACGGACAGATAATAAGCAATACTACTCCGGGTTATAAAGTGCAGGTGAAATTCTCGGAATCATATATAGATGAGTCGTTGAATATTACATTTGATACAGTTCATAAGGATTGGGATTTTTACTATGCTGAAAAATATGCGGGTGGAACTTATTTTTTAAATATCATACATTTACCATCTGATACTATGAGTCTGGTATTTAATTCATTAGAGCCATACAAAATAAGAAATTACCACGGCAATCTTTTCATTGATGATATACATTTTATGCATGGTATATATTATATAGGATTTCCAACTCTGTTATCCGAATGGAATTCCCTGATAACACGTGATTTCTTTCCGGTTCACTTTGGCAGGTTTTATGATATTACAGAGTTCCAGCCATGGATTGAAAGCAATTATTACGACATTGTACCCAGGGACAGCATTGTAGGAGTATGGCAGGATAATAATGTGGTTGGTTCGGGCTGGTCAAATACCTACCTCTTCTTTAAAAACGGTACTTACAAATTCTTTTATTCACAAATGGATTGTGCAAAAAGAATAATCAGCCATGAAGGTACCTGGGAATCTAAAGGAGAAATGCTTAAATTAACCAGGGAAGAGCAAAGAATTATAGTTGGCGGCAAAATGGTACGTGCGCAAGGTTCCTGCTACTCAGACTCAATGCTGATTGATGGACATGAGAAAACGATTTCTTTTTCTAAACCTAAATTAATGGAATTATCAATTTCCAGAATTTTTCCCGATACATCTGAAAATTCTCACAGACCGAGAATATATATTGATGCAATACCTTTCTGGAAATTCGTTGATGACCCCTCTCAAATAATCAGAGAATTTGAATATAGATGAAAGCAATTGAATTACCCGAAAAATTAATTCCTGAATTTATTGAATACTGTAATAAGTACGGGCATGAGCAGGATGAATCGTATTTACCTGATAAATCTTTTAAACCGGGATCTGATGACCCAACCATTATTCTTATTGAAGATAATAAAATTACCGGGGCTGCTTCACTTATACTGCATCCCGAATACAGGGAACTAAAAAAAGGCAGGTTCAGGATATTTCATTCTATAAGAAAAGATGCAGAGTGTTATTCGATGCTGCTGGAAAACCTTGTTAGATGTGCTCATGGTATTAAAAACGTTTACTGCTTTATACAAGACAAGTATGAAGATGTAAGAAGAATATGGGAAGAGATTGGTTTCGAAATTGAAAGATATTCCTGGGTATTAAGCAGGGAAACAGGAAATCACCAGCCGGCAGCTTTTCCTGCAGGATTTTATTTAAAACCATTACATGGAAGCAATGATGAACAGGCGTTTTGCGATACGATCAATATTGCATTTGAAAAACATGCAGGACACAGGCATATGAGACGTGCAATGATAGAAGAATTTAAAACAGAAGCAGGATATTTAAACGACGGGTTGTACCTGTTATGGGATCAGAATAAGCCGGTTGGAACAATGCATTTAGTAGAAGAAAGCGAAAACGGAATTCCCATCCTGTTTATACAGGCATTGTCAATCCTGCCCGGATATCAGGGGAAAGGCTTGGGTAAAAATCTGCTCAGGGCTGCACTCGAATACGGTGAAAGAAAAGGGTATAAAATAGCGGCTCTTAGTGTAAATGCAGAAAACGAAAACGCTGCAAACCTTTATATAAGAGAGGGTTTTAAAATGAATGAATTATTTATATGTTATCACAAAGATTTATAACCAAGCTTCAATTTGAAATAATATTGATTTCAGGGAATATATAAGCCATAGTTTCAGTTATTATTTAATTAAACAAGGATTAATATAAATATAAATTAGGAAATAATGGCAAAAATCACATTTATTTTAGCATTTATTATCATTTCGATGAGCACTTTATATTCCCAGGAAGACCCTTGCTGTAAAATGTCAGCAATTGATAAATTCGCTTCATTCGGCGAACAGCAGGCATTTCGTGATGCACACCCGGAACCAATTCCATTTACTTTACTAAACCCGGCAGGTGAGATGGTTACCTTTTCAACACCCGATGGTAAGACCGGAAGTGCTTACCAGATTAAAGGCACCGGTACATCTTCTAAGTACATTTTAATGTTCCATGAATGGTACGGCTTAAATGATTATATTAAGCAGGAAGCAGATGCATTGCAGGCTGAGCTGGGCGATGTTACTGTTCTTGCTCTTGACCTTTATGATGGAAAAGTAGCAGCAAACAGCGATGAAGCTTCAAAGTATGTCAAAGAGGTTTCTAAAGAAAGAGCAGTAAATATAATAAACGGTGCAATAGATTATACCGGAAGCAATCAAATAGGAACAATTGGCTGGTGTTTTGGCGGAGGATGGTCGCTGCAGTCGGCAATTCTACTCGGAGATAAGAGCAAAGCTACGGTAATGTATTACGGTATGCCTGAAAGCGATACATCACGTCTTGCAATGATAAAAGCTCCGGTACTAGGAATATTTGCTTTGCAGGACCAGAATATCACTCCTGCAGTTGTTTCAAAGTTTGAAGAAAATATGAAACAGTTGAACAAAACAATAACAATAAAGAGTTATGATGCAGTTCATGCATTTGCAAATCCGAGCAATCCAAAGCATGACCCTGAAGCAACTAAAGACGCATGGGGCATGACTGTAAAGTTTTTTAAAGAGAACCTTTAAGTTTATAGAGTTCGTTAAGTTTTTAGAGGAGTTCCTGACGTTTTGTCATTATACTTCTATTAACTTGAAAGTTTTAAAATTCTTTGTGAACTTAAAGAACTTAATAAACTTAAAGCACTTAACAAACTTAATGCACAATTGAAAATCGATAAGCACAAAATTCCACCAAAAGAGTGGAGATGGAACAAAACTGCCGGGAGCTATGAAGGCGTTCATACCCGTGATGAAAAACTTGTGTGGTTTATAGTAGAGCATAATGCAATTCCTGAAACAAGGGCTATACCACAGAGTTATGAAGATTTTGTCAGGGATGGTCCGCCGTTTGAAGATGTTCCTTTTGATGTAATGATTGAGCTTTACGAGAAAATCTTATACGCAGTAGATTCAGTAATAAAATAAGCATGAGAATAGATAAGTGGCTTTGGGCGGTTAGAGTATTTAAATCAAGAACACTTGCAACTGAAGCATGCGGCGGCGGTAAAGTGAAAATAGATAATAAGAGCATAAAGCCCTCGCGGGATATTAAGCCTGACGAAGTTGTTACAGTTCAGTCAGGTCCTGTTAAGAAGACCTACAGGGTAAAAGGGCTCCTTGAAAAACGCAGCTCTGCAAAAATTGCTGCTGAGTATGTTCAGGATATTACACCGCCTGAAGAAAAGCTTAAAGAAGAAATTGCACACCGCTCTTATATTGCCAGGTACAAAGGAGCGGGAAGACCTACCAAAAAAGAAAGAAGAACTATAGATAAAATAAGAAATATTAACCGTTCTTAATAATTTATTGCATTTTTTCTCAGCTTTCAATTGGTTAAATTGCACATAATTAAATAATTAAAAGTTTTAATAATAAATTATATCCGTTTAAGGAGGAAATAATGTTATCAAAGAAACTACAGGAAGCAATAAACGAACAGATTAATAAGGAATTCTTTTCTGAATTTCTTTATCTTTCGATGGCTGCATATTGCCAGCAGAATGACCTTGATGGAGTTGCTAATTATTATCTTGTACAAGCCCAGGAGGAACATTTCCATGCAATGAAATTCTTCAATTTTGTAATCGATAAAGGCGGAAAAGTTACACTAAAATCTATAGATGCCCCTAAGACCAATTTCAGCAGTATTATAGATACATTTGAAGAAACTCAAAAGCATGAACAGCTGGTAACTAAAAGCATCAATGACCTTATGGCTCTTGCTACAAAAGAGGATGATTATGCAGTTGTCAGCTTTTTGAAATGGTTCATCGATGAACAGGTTGAAGAAGAAGCGACAGTTACTAAATTACTCGGCAAGCTTAACATAGTTGACGGTAAAGGCGAGGGACTGCTCATGCTTGACAGGGAACTTGCAGCAAGGGTTTTTACACCGCCACCGGCAGCATAGAATGAAAGAAAAAATTGCGAGCTCTAATATCTACGGACAATTAGTATAAAAAATGAAAAATGTAAATCAACGTATAATTATACTAAGCAAGGAAAGCGTGGCAATCCCTTAGATAGTACGGATGATTAGAGTTCTTTAAGTTCTTTAAGTTGATAAGAGAGTTTCAGTACATTAGTTCATGTTTTAATTTGGTTTAATATATTCTCTCTCCCAAATTTAAAATATATTTTCCTTCTCAATCCGTTAGGCGGATTGGGAAGGATTTTTTTTGCCCTATCGCTGTTTTGTGTATAAATTTTTCATTTAATTTTAGTTTTTTTAAAGCTATTTTAAGTAATTATCAAAAAAAGCAAAAACTAAAATGAAAAAATCTTTCTCTATAATTCTTTTATTATTTATATCATACACCACACTCTCACAGTGGAGCATTAATGTTACTTTTACACCTGCACAATCATTACAATCAGTAAGATTTTACGATGCAAATACAGGATTATGCACAGCCCCTGTTTATGGAAACCAATTCAATATTCACAGGACAACAAATGCAGGATTGAACTGGGTAAACCAGACAGCAGGATATACCGGAATCCGCTTTATGTCAATCTGGTTTGTAAGTGCTGATACTGCCTTCATAAGCGGGAACAATGGCATCATTGTAAAAACCGTAAACGCCGGACAGAACTGGATTACAATGCCGACAGGCGATACAACAACACAAATTTGGGGAATACAATTTGTAAATTCCTTTACGGGATTTGCCTGCGGAAGCATGGGAAGAATAATCAAAAGCACAGACAGGGGTTTAACCTGGTTTCCTTTAAGCTCAGGCGTGCAAAATGCTTTCTCCAGTATCTTCTTCCGTAATGAGCAAACAGGATATATTTCGGGCTCGGCTATTGTTTTAAAAACAACCAATGCCGGAACCACATGGACAAACTGCAATGCACCTTACTTCAGCGGATTTGAAAATTTCAGGCAAATTATTTTCCTGGATGACAATACAGGATATTTTGCTTCGGATGCCGGAAGAATTGTTAAAACAACCAATGCCGGCGGTAACTGGACTCTCCTTACAACAGGAACAACGGAATCCATGTTTGGCATTTATTTTATTAATATGAATACCGGTTATGCGTGCGGAAATGCCGGCAAGATTATTGTCACAACTGATGCTGGTGCAACATGGTTCCCCCAGGCATCGGGTACAACTGATATACTGACAAGTGTATGGTTTACTTCTGCAACAACCGGATATATTTCAACATGGTTCAGCAAAATCCTGAAGACAACTAACGGCGGCTTTGTATTTGTTGAGCCAATCAGCAGTGAAGTACCTGATAAATTTTCACTGGAGCAGAATTATCCCAACCCGTTTAATCCTTCAACAAAGATTAAGTTTGCAGTTCCGTCAGACGTCAGAAGCGAAAAGTCAAATGTGAAGCTAGTGGTTTATGATGTACTTGGAAACGAAATTACAACGCTTGTAAATGAAAAATTAGCACCCGGAACATACGAAGTGACATGGGATGCAGCAAACCATCCAAGCGGCGTGTATTTCTATCAGCTCAAAGCAGGAGATTTTTCTGAAACAAAAAGGATGACACTTGTTAAATAGTGAATCCGGCTGGGCGGAGTGAAATAGTGAAATAGTGAAAATTTGTAATTTTAAAAAGGCGTTCTTGAAAAAGGATGCCTTTTTTATTATTAAAAATATTTCGGCTCTTCACCTCCGGCTCTTTAACACCCGACTCCTTAACTCCCGACTCTTTAGTGCATTTTTAAATGCATATTTTTTTCATCCTTCCAAAATCTAACTAATTTCGTGAGCAGCATTTTAAACAATATTACGACATGCCTTAATTTATTTCGATATTATCAAAGAACGGTTAATGATGCTTATATATTGATATAAGCTCCATCAATATAATTTAATATAGTAAAAGCTAATTGTCAAGTTTTAACTAAAAATAGTTTAATCACTCATTAAAAACATGTCAGAACCG
>RPQH01000002.1 GCA_003820375.1 Ignavibacteriota bacterium | reverse complement strand
TGCTGCCATAGGCAGGATAAATTATCTGTGCTGCAATTTCATTTTATAATCACAGACAAGTCCTTCTAACTCGCTGCTGCCATAGGCAGGATAAATTATCTGTGCTGCAATTTCATTTTATAATCACAGACAAGAGTGTCTGTGCTACCATAATCAACAAAGATCTACACTGCCCTAATTTTCCAATTTCCAATCTGCAACCTTTAACCTGCAACCTTTAACCTGCAACCTTTAACTTGCAACCTACAGCCCTAGCTGCAATCTTGCTTCGTCAGACATCATATGAATTCCCCACATCGGTTCCCAAACTACTTTAACCCTGCAATCCTTTACACCGGGAATGCTTTCCACCCTGCTTTCAACTTCCGGCGGCAATGAACCCGCCACAGGACAAGCCGGTGATGTTAGTGTCATAACTACATCAACAGATGCATCATCATTAATAACTATTCCGTAAATAAGCCCCATCTCATATATATTAACCGGTATTTCAGGGTCGTAACATGATTTCAAAACATCAACCACTGCTTCATGTATTGCCCCTCTGTCTAATTCGGGCTTTTTTTCTTCTGTTGTTTTCTTTTCGTTTGTTTCCATTATAAATTATTTTATTTTATACTCGTTTTTCAATTTTGGGTTACCGTTTCCATTTGAGCTATTGCCTTCAAGCTTTATTTTATAAGCAAGGGCATACATTTTCATTTGCTTTATCATAGCTGAAAGTCCGTTCGACCTTGTTGGTGCAAGATGCTGTCTTAAACCAATCTTATCGATGAAACCCAGCTTTGCATTTATAATTTCTTCAGGTGTTCTTCCCGAAAGAATATTTATCATAAGTGCAGCAAGACCTTTCACAATAGATGAATCGCTGTCACTGTTAAAATATATTTTCCCGTCCTTCATCTCTGCTGTTAACCATACACTTGACTGGCATCCTTTTATTTTATACTCCTCAGTCATTTTATCTTTGGGAAAATTATTAAGCTTATGCCCCAATTCAATAATGTACTGGTACTTATCTGTCCATTCGGGGAAGAAACTAAATTCTTCCACTATTTCATTTTCGGTATTTTGAATTGAACTCATTTTAATATTGAAATAGCTTTTTTCAGGGATTTAATAAAAATATCAACTTCTTCCATTCTATTATACATTGCAAATGAAGCTCTCACTGTTCCGGGGATGCAGTACCATGTCATCAGCGGCTCGGTACAATGCTGCCCTGTTCTCACAGCAACTCCCATTGTGTCAAGCATTATTCCAAGGTCCATCGGATTAATTCCTTCGACAATGAATGATATCACACTTGCTTTATTTTTTGCCGTACCTATTATTCTGACACCCTCAATTTTCTCCATCTCGTTTGTTGCATAGTTAAGCATTTTCATTTCATGCTCATGTATCTGGTTAAAATCAAGCTTATTCAGATAATCTATTGCAATTCCAAGCCCAATAGACCCTGCAATATTAGGTGTACCTGCTTCAAATTTAGTAGGTATCTCACCGTAAGTTGTTTTTTCAAATGAAACATTTCTTATCATATCACCGCCGCCCTGGTAAGGAGGCATTGCTTCAAGATATTCTGCCTTGCCGTAAAGAACTCCAATACCTGTCGGACCGAACATCTTATGTCCCGAAAAAGCATAGAAGTCACAATCAAGGTCCCGGACATCCACTCTCATATGAGCCACTGCCTGTGCACCGTCTATCATTACAGGAATTTTCTTTTCATGTGCAAGCTCTATAATTTCTTTAACCGGGTTAATTGTACCAAGCGTATTAGAAATATGCGTAACCGAAACAAGCTTGGTCTTTTCATTCAGCAATTTTTTATACTCATCCATGAGAAGCTCGCCTTTTTCATTTATGGGAATTACCCTGAGCATAGCGTTCTTCTCTCCGCAAAGTATCTGCCATGGAACAATATTTGCATGATGTTCCATTGTGGACACAATTATCTCATCACCTGATTTAACATTAAACCTGCCGAAAGTATTTGATACAAGGTTGATGGATTCTGTTGTTCCCCTTGTAAATATTATCTCTCTTGAATCAGGTGCATTAATAAACTCTTTAACTTTAGTTCTTGATTCATCATAAGCATCAGTTGATTCAGTACTCATCTGGTAAACGCCCCGGTGAATATTAGCATTATGATTCAGATAAAAATCTACATGTGAATCTATTACTGCCTGCGGCTTCTGTGAAGTTGCAGCATTATCGAGATAAACAAGCGGTTTTCCGTGTACTGTTCTTTCAAGTATCGGGAAATCTTTTCTTATTTCATCTATGTTAAAGCTCTTTGCGGGCTTTGTTTTTACAGCGTCCAATTTATTATTAGCTTAATTTTTCAAAAACCATTTCATTAAAGTGGTCATGTAATGCGTCTATCTTTATCTCATCAAATATATCATTTGCAAATGCTCTAATTAATATTGAGCGTGCATTGTCTTTTGATATTCCCCTTGCACGTAAATAGAACAATGCCTCTTCTTCAAGCTGCCCTACTGTTGCACCATGCGAACATTTCACATCATCGGCATATATTTCAAGCTGCGGCTTTGTATCTACAAGCGAATCATTCGATAATAAAATATTCTTGTTCGATTGATATGCATTTGTCTTCTGGGCATCTTTTCTTACAAATACTTTACCGTTAAATACGGCGTGTGATTTATCATTTAACACACCTTTATATAATTCATTGCTTAAGCAGTGCGGCTTTGCATGGTCAATCAAAGTATGATTATCAACATGCTGGTTTCCATCTATCAGATACAAGCCGTATAAATTACAGTTACAGTTCTCATCATTAAGTACTGTATTAATATCATTTCTCACCAGTGCACCGCCGGTTGTCATTGTATATATAGTTGTAACACTGTTTCTTTTCTGCTCTACCTGTGTTCTTGAGATATTGAATGAATTTTGATTTTCATTTTGTATCTTGTATAAATCAATATGCGCGTTTTCACCTGCAATTATTTCGGTAACATTGTTATTAAAATTCACATCATCACCAAAGCTGTTATATGATTCAATTATCTTCACTTGGGCATTCTTGCCTGTAACAATAAGATTTCTCGGCTGTGCAAGTATTTGCCCCTCTGCGCTGCCTGTAATATTTATTATGTGAACCGGTTTTTCAATTACAACATTATCCGGTACATAAATAACTACACCATCCAATGTAAGTGCAGTGTTCAAAGCAATAAAACCGTTTTCATATTTCACATATTTACCAAAATGCTCTGCAATAATTTCAGGATGATTATTCATTGCAGAAGAAAGATTTTCAATAATCACTCCTTTTGGTAAATTATTTGCATCAGAATATGTTCTGTCAAAAAGCCCGTTTATCAATACAACCAGATGAGCATCAAGATTATTTATTTTATAAAGCTCAAAATCCTGCTCATCAAGTGCAATTTTCCTTTGGTCTGTTTGTGCAGAAAATTTATTATTTAATATCGGAGAAACATTGGTATATTTCCATTCTTCATTTTTCGTTGTCGGAAAGTCCAATACATTGAATACCTCAATAGCATTTTCTCTTATATGATGAAAATCTTTTGAAGCATTGCCGTTCAGGCTTTCCTCATACTTTTTAAAATCGGATATGTACCATTCTTTCGGATTTGTATTTTCCATTTTTTCCTTATTCTCTCCTTAAATATTCTCGGTAATTGATTCTTCCGGAGTAACCCAGTCGTATCCTTTTTCTTCAAGCTCAAGTGCAAGCTCTTTTGTACCTGATTTAACTATCCTTCCGTTCACAAGCACATGTACAAAATCTGGAACGATATAATCCAGCAGTCTCTGGTAGTGAGTTACAACTATCACTGCGTTATCTTTATTCTTATATGTATTTACACCATGTGATACAATTTTCAAAGCATCAATATCAAGTCCTGAGTCTGTTTCATCAAGCACTGCAAGCTTAGGATTAAGCATAGCAAGCTGGAAAATCTCATTTTTCTTTTTCTCGCCTCCTGAAAACCCCTGGTTCACAGGCCTGTTTATCAATGATTGGTCCAGCTCAACCAATTCCATTTTTTCTCTCATGTATTTAAGGAATTCTCTTGCATCCATTTCCGGCTGACCTTTGTATTTCCTTATCTCATTAATCGCAGTCTTAAGAAATGTTGCATTGCTGACACCTGGAATTTCCACCGGGTACTGGAATGCGAGAAATAAACCTTCTCTTGCCCTGTCTTCAGGATCCATATCAAGCAGGTCTTTGCCTTCGTAAGTCACTTCACCTGATGTTACTTCATATCCATCTTTACCTGCAAGTACGTTTGCAAGTGTACTTTTTCCTGAGCCGTTAGGTCCCATGATTGCATGTACCTCACCGGCATTAACCTGGAGGTTTATTCCTTTTAATATTTGTTTCTCTTCTACTGAAACGTATAAATCTTTTACTGTTAACATTTATTTTGTTTATCCTTATTATTATTGTTTTGTCATTCCCGCGAAAGCGGGAATCCCATTAATTTATTTTTTATTATATCACCCCTTCGGGGTTCTAACTATATTTCCGGATTCTTTCTACCATAATATCATCCCTTCGGGATTTATCCTTTATAAAACCATATAAACGTTATAAATCTCATGAACTCTCAGAACTCTCAGAACTCTAAGAACTCTAAGAACTCTAAGAACTTAAAGAACTTAAATAACTTATCCCACGCTTCCTTCAAGACTTACGCTCAACAGCTTCTGTGCCTCTACTGCAAACTCCATCGGCAGCTCTCTGAATACTTCTTTGCAGTATCCGTTCACAATCATATTCACTGCATCTTCCTGTGATATACCTCTTTGCCTTAAATAGAACAACTGGTCTTCACCAATCTTCGATGTTGTTGCTTCATGCTCAACTTTTGCAGTAGGATTCTTCACTTCGATATAGGGGAATGTATGTGCACCGCATTTATCACCAAGCAGTAATGAATCACACTGTGTATAGTTACGTGCATTTTCTGCTTTTGATGTTATCTTCACAAGTCCGCGGTATGAGTTCTGACCTTTGCCTGCCGAGATACCTTTTGATACAATAGTGCTTCTTGTATTTTTTCCCATATGTATCATCTTCGTTCCTGTATCTGCCTGCTGCATATTATTTGTTACAGCAACCGAATAAAACTCACCAACTGAATTTTCTCCTATCAAAAGACAGCCGGGATATTTCCATGTTATAGCTGAACCTGTTTCAACCTGTGTCCATGTTATCTTTGAATTCTTTCCCCTGCAAGCTCCGCGTTTCGTTACAAAATTGTATATTCCGCCAACACCGTTTTTATCACCCGGGTACCAGTTCTGCACTGTTGAGTATTTTACTGTTGCATCATCAAGTGCAACAAGCTCAACAACTGCCGCGTGTAGCTGGTTGGTATCTCTTATCGGTGCGGTACATCCCTCAAGGTAACTTACGAATGCACCTTCATCAGCAACTATCAATGTTCTTTCAAACTGTCCGGTATCCATTGCATTTATCCTGAAATAAGTTGAAAGCTCCATCGGGCAAGTAACGCCTTTAGGGATATATGCAAATGAACCGTCACTGAACACTGCTGAGTTTAATGTTGCAAAATAATTATCGGTATAAGGTACAACCGAGCCAAGATATTTCTTTACCAGTTCAGGATGTTCTGTAACTGCTTCAGACATTGAGCAGAAAATTATTCCAAGCTCTTTTAATTTTTCTTTATATGTTGTGGTTACAGATACGCTGTCAAACACTGCATCGACAGCAACACCAGTTAATTTCTTTTGCTCTTCCAGTGATATTCCAAGCTTCTCGAAAGTATTTAAAAGCTCGGGGTCAACTTCATCAAGTGAATTGAGTTTTGGCTTATCCTTCGGTGCAGCATAATAAATAATATCATTATAATCTATTGGCGGGTAGCTGACATTCGGCCACTTAGGTTCCTTCATGGTTTTCCAGTGCTCATATGCTTTAAGCCGCCACGCAAGCATCCACTCCGGCTCATTTTTCTTTTTGGATATTAAGCGTATCACATCCTCACTTAAGCCGCGGGGAATTGTATCCATCTCAATATCGGTCTTAAAGCCGTATTTATATTCCTGGTTCGCTAATACTTCTATTGAATTTTCTTCTGTATGCATTATATAATTATTCCCTGTTTTCCTTTGATTATTACGAAATTATGCAATCTGTACTAAAAAGTCAAGATTAAAATATATAACAGGCATCCTTACTGGATAGTTTCATCTTAATTTGTTAAAAAATATAAGTTTACAGTTGATTTTTTACTGATAAACAATTTGATATTTTTATAATTAACTAAATTTTAAAATAATACTTACTTTTCATTTTCTTATTTGAAAAGAAATCTATATTTTCCAATTAATCAATAATCAACTTACTGAAAGGAAAACACAATGAAAAAAATTACTGTTATTCTGATATTTTTCATTTCCATTCTGTATACACATTCGCAAACTTATAACGTGCCTGATATTTTGTATTACAAATTCAACAATGGTTCTACAACGACACCTAATTATGCAGTCCCCGGACAGGGAACCAACCCTGCTCCCGTTTTAGGACACACTTTAGGTTCGACCGGTCAATTTGATAGTGCACTTGTCGGTATCGGCGGCTCGAGCACAGCTAACTATGTTAATACCGGATGGAATATGAATTTTGGTACATCAAGCTGGACTATTTCAATGTGGATTAACAATATTGGGACGACAACAAATTACATGTTTGGTAATGATATTACAACAAGCTTCCGCTGTTTTACAAATGGAGCAGCAGGTGCCGGTAACATCACTCTAAGAGGAAATAACTTTGCAAATGTAAACGTAACGGGTGTGCTGCCGGGTCCAAGTGTTGTGCATTTTGTTTATGACTCTGCATCCACTTCAGTGAAAACTTATGTTAATGGAGTGTTTCAATCTTCAACAACACAATCGGCACTTAACCTTACCGCTGCTGCTGTTTTCAAAGTAGGCGGTTATGGTACATCTAGTGCAATAGGTGTCGGCTGGCTGATGGATGAATTCAGAGTATATAAAAGAGCACTTGATACAGCAGAAATTGCTGCAACATGGAATCATACACTGCCATATACATTTGTTGGAGTAGTTACTCAGAATTATGAGGTTCCTTCGGTATATAAGCTTGAGCAAAATTATCCCAATCCGTTCAATCCGTCAACAACCATATTGTATTCTATACCTGTTGAAGGCAATGTTGAACTGCAAATATTTAATATGCTCGGTCAAAATGTAGAAACACTTGTAAATAATTTTCAGAAAGCAGGAAATTACAAAGCAACCTTCGATGGTGCAAATTTACCAAGCGGTGTTTATACATACCGCTTAACATCGGGCAATTTTATTGAAACAAGGAAGATGATATTGATAAAATAAGCGGTAGCTGATTTTTGAAATCCAGCTTTGCAGGATTAGTGAAATAATAGACTGCCGTTTATTAAAAAATTGGCAGCATAGATAATTCAGTCTGTGCTGCCTTTATTTTTTTCAAATACTTGCTTCTTACAATTTCTTCAAAACTTTTGCCATTCACTTTGCTTTCAAGCCAGCTTTCAAGATCAAACTCAGCACTGTTTGTAAAATTATTCTGGATTTCAAAAGGGTTTGTTTTATTATCTGCGTTATCTGCATTTTGCCTGCCTGCTCTGATTCTACCGAGTGATTCAGCAAAAAGTTCTTTCAATTGATCCCGGTAAGTTATTGAAGGAAGCTGTTTGAAAAAATCAATAATGATTTTTCCTTCAATACTGTTTGAGCCGTTTTTCCTGAAGTACCTGTAAGCCGATTTAATCAAGTATTCAAGCAGTTCATAATTATCAAGCTCGTAATGTATGATAATATTTAATATCTTTGATATTGTTTGCAGCTTTGTATCACAATCAGTTTCTTTTTCATTAAATATCCTGTTCACCCAATTAAGTGCTTCATCATATTTTCCGGCACCAAAGTAACTGTAAGCCAGCATATAAAAGCAGTAAAGCAAATCTTCTTTTACAATCATCTTTTCAAATTCTTTAAGTCCATCCTCAATTTCATTAATGTTTTGAACAAGCTTACTGAACTCACCTTTTTTTATCTGCATTTTTAATTCGAATATCATTGTACCTAAAAATATTATAAGCAGGTCATTTCCAGAAATTTTACCGGGATAGTTTATTTTAATTGTCCTGAGCTTGTTTATATAATTTTCAAGTTCGTTAAATGCTCTTAAGCCAAAACACGTACCCAATAAATTAAAAATGGAAATAATGTAATTAGAAATGTTTCCTTTAATTGTATCCGGATTTTCTTCCATAATGCATAGAAGCTGTTTCCTGCACTCAAAAGCTTCCAGGTTCTTTCCAATGCATTCATTAACCAAGGCAAATACATGATAATAGGCAATACGGGCAGGATAAGATAATGCTTCTTTTTCCGATTGCAAAAGAGGGTCATTTAAAATGTTAAGCAGCTCTTCTTTTGTATCATCTCCTTTATAGTAGGGATTAAAACCTACGGAAATACTTCTTGCCCGGTATGAAAGCATCCTGTAATCACTGAGATTTTTCATCTTCCTGATTATGTCCTGTTCTTCGCAGTAAGCTTTTTCCAGGTTAATAAATTGGTTGCCTTCGTAAACATCTTCGTTAATAAGATTCTTTTTCCAGTTCAGCAGTTCAAGTATCATAAGAAAATTATCTGTCAGGTATGCTCTTTTTAATGAACTTTCAACAATTTTTCTGCATTGTTCGAATAAAGCTTTTTTGTAAAGTATCTTAATATATCTTAAATCATTTTTAATCTCATTATCAGGAGTTGAATCCGAATAAAAGCTGTTTAAGCTTTTTAGTATCATGTTAGCAAGATAATTTTTAATAACCGGGAAATTTTTCACAAACTTCTCATTCGGGAATTTATCTTTTATTTCATTTTCGTCGTAACCGTTTTTACTCACGGCGATAGCATCAAACAGTAACGTGTATTTATTGTAGTCACCAAGTACATGTCTTGATGCAAACTTTTTAAAGTAAGCTTTTTCTGTTTTAGTTAAAGATTTAACCAATTTATATAAAGAATCGTTTTTTCCAGTTGACTCCATATTCATATTTAAGGTTTTTATTGTAAACACAGAAATTTTTAAAAAATTACAGGATTTTTCAACCGGTTGACTCCTTATTTTTAACGAAAATTAATTTGCTTCAAATATTAAAAAAATCTATGTTCGTTGTTAAAATTTGCTTGAATTGCTTAAAATTTTACAAAAATGCACACTAAAAATATTATAAGATTATTTTTTTTAACTCTACTTATTGTTGTTTCTACTTTTCAGTACTCAAAAGCACAAACTATATGGTCATGGCAAAACCCTAAACCGCAGGGCAATTCTTTATATAATATCCAGTTTGTAAGTCCAAATATTGCTTATGCTGTTGGTGAAGCAGGTACATTTATAAAGACAACGAATGCAGGAATGAACTGGAGTATAATGAACTATGCAGGCGGCACTTCTAAAATTTTAAAAGCTCTTTACTTTATTGATATTAACAATGGGTGGATTGGCGGCTATGACGGCTCTTTATTAAGAACAACAAACGGCGGCGTAAGCTGGGATTCGGTTACAGGGCATACTTATAAAATTGTGCAGGGTATCCATTTTAGCAATTCCAATACAGGAACAATAGTAGCTGCATTTCAGAATACAAATTGCTGCGGCTCAATATTCAGGACAACTACAGGCGGTTCGTCATGGGTAAATCAGCCGCTTCCACCCCAGGGACCTGATAACCTGCATGATGTTACTTTCGCTAATGCAAATTTAGGAATTGCAGTCGGATTATTAGGAAATATTCTGCGGACAACTAATGGAGGTGCTGACTGGATAAAACAAAACAGCGGTACAACAGAACAATTTTATGCTATAGAAAATATTGGTGATAATACCTGGTTTATAGCCGGGAATGCAGGAATTATTTTAAAGAGCACTGATGCCGGTATTACATGGATGCAGCAGCTAAATAATGTAACATTGTTTTTTGAAGGACTCGATTTTACGGATGCAAACACCGGCTATGCGGCAGGTTCTAATGGCACTGTTTACAAAACCACAAACGGAGGTACAAACTGGTTTGCACAAAACAGCGGTACACAAAATTCCTTATTTGATATTTCATTTTCCGATGCCAATACAGGAATTGCGGTCGGCATATACGGCACTATTTTGAGAACCACAAACGGCGGTACAAACTGGATACATGTTTCCGAAGGCACTGTAAATGATTTGTATTCGGCTGATTTCCTTTCAACACAAACAGGATATATTTCAGGTCAGAACGGAACAATACTTAAAACCATTAACCGTGGTTCTGTTTGGCAGGCATTGCCTACCGGTTTATCACAATCTTTGTATGGCATAGATTTTATTAATGTAAATACAGGTACTGCGGTCGGGGCTTTAGGTGTTATTATAAAAACGACAAACGGCGGGGCACAATGGACTACCCAGCAAAGCAATGTGACAGGTAATCTTGGAAGTGTGAAATTTGTAAACAGTGATTTAGGATTTACTGCAGGATATAACAGCAATGGTACAAGTGTAATTTTAAAAACAACCAATGGAGGCAATAACTGGGTAAATACGCTGACAGGATTTTCAAATTTGCTTTATGGTGTAGACTTTATTGATGCAAATACCGGTGTTGCTGCTGGAGGAATGGGCACAATTTTAGTAACAACTAACTCCGGAAGTTCATGGCAAAACCGGTCTATTGGACAGGGATATGTATTCGGTCAGGTACAGATATTGAATAATAACTTTTTCGTTCTTGCAGGGTTTGATTCATGGGCTTTCCCTGTTACAGGGATTGTTTATGTTTCTACTAATGGAGGGGTTAACTGGAGCAGCAGGTCAGCCGGTCTATACGAAGCATTAAATGGAATTTCTTTTATAAATGAAAATACAGGTATAGCAGCAGCAAGTTATGGATTCATTTTCAAAACAACTAACGGAGGTTTAAACTGGATTAGTGAGCGGTCGGGTACAGGGAATCATCTTTACGATGTGAGCTATAATACACAGGACAGTATTGTTATAACCGGTTCCGGAGGTACTATAATAAGTTCATACAATACTATTGTAAACGCAATTAATACATCGCAGCAAATCCCTTTTTCGTATAAGCTATATCAGAATTATCCCAATCCTTTTAATCCTGCAACAAAGATAAAGTTCGATATACCGGAAGAAGTTAGAAGTCAGAAGTCAAATGTTAAACTTGTTGTATATGATGTTCTTGGAAGAGAAATTGCTATTCTCATTAACCAGCAGCTTTCTCCCGGCACTTACGAAGTGGAATGGAATGCTTCAAACTACACATCAGGAATTTATTTTTACCGGCTTTCTGCAGAATATTATTCGGAAACCGGAAAAATGATATTACTAAAATAAATATTTTATTATTTGCTGTAACAAGTTAATAATAATTATTGTTTTGTAATTTCATAACTGGAATAATATTCTGATAAATCAAATTATAATATATGAAGTCAGCTATAATAATTATTTGCATTATTCTTTTTTCTGTTAACATTAAATCACAATGGCAGTTGAATCCGGGTGCTCCTAACACTTATTATCATGATATCGTTCAGAGAAATGATACGTTATACATGGCAAACTTTAACAGCGGAATTTATAAATCCGTTAATGGCGGCTTGAACTGGCAATCAGTAAACAGCGGTCTGGTTACAACACAATCGAGGAATGTTTTCCAATTACTGCTGACCGGAAATAACTTGTATGCCGCAGCTATGGATGGAATTTATAAATCCACAAATGCAGGTATTAGCTGGGAAAAGAAAAGCAGCGGCATTATTATAGGAGGCGGCTCAACTTTTGAATATTGCAATTCAATTTATGAGCTTAACGGAAATTTATTTACCGGTGCATATACAGCTATCTACCGCTCTACAAATGGAGGTGAAAGCTGGATTCCGGCAAATATCACCGGCTCGGCAGTTTTAGCTAAAAACTTTACATATCACAATGGAATATTATTTGCAGCAAGAGAAAGTATAAATACTCCATATGCTTATAAATCAACTGATAACGGACTAAACTGGAGTACAGCAATAGGTATTAACTATCCTACCATTACATTTTTCTCCGAGACGGGTAAGATTTGGGCAGGTACAATACATGGAGCATGGCTATCAACAAGCGATGGAACAAGCTGGAGTAACAGGAGCAGCGGCTTACCGCCTGACCCGTATAATTCCGGTTTTGTAAGAGTGAACGGAGTATTAATATCATCCGTAAAGTTTGGCGGCTCGGGTATTTTCAAAACAACAAATGACGGGCTTAACTGGATAGAAATAAGTGAAGGGCTGCCTTTTCTAAGCTCAATAGAGAAGCTTTATGTTTATAATGGGAAAATTTTAGCAGTCACCAGTGCCGGATTATATCAAAGAAATATTAATGAAATTATAACAGGAATTGAACCGCAGGCAGGAAATACTCCGCAATCATTTGCATTATACCAAAATTATCCAAATCCCTTTAATCCTAAGACAATGATAAAGTTTTCTATACCGTCAAACGTGAAAAGTGAAATGTCAAACGTAAAGCTGATAATATTTGATGTACTTGGAAGAGAAATTATTATACTTGTTAACGAATCACTAAATCCGGGAGAATATGAAGTGGAATGGGATGCATCGAACTATCCAAGCGGTGTATATTATTATAAATTAACTTCAGGAAATTATTTTGAAACAAGGAAAATGATTTTAATAAAATAATTTTTGTTGGTTGGTAAAAAAAGTGGATTTATTTTATAAATCCACTTTTTTTATATACTTATTTACTGCTTAAGTAATTATATTTATCTCAATCAACTTATTGAATTATGAAGATAAAAATTACGGCATTAATTTTTTCTTCTTGTTTACTCACTTTTATTAATTACAATTCTTATTCTCAATCGGGATGGGTAAATTGTACTCCGGAAACCAATGCTCCATATTTCTGTTCTGTTAGTTTTATTAATGACAATACAGGATATGTGTTGAACATGGTCGGCGATGTTTTCAAAACTACAAATGGAGGGAATAACTGGATTTCAATACAATCCATATATCCACGTGATGTTTGGGATATTGAATTTATTGATGAGGATACAGGATTTATATGCGGAGATTATTATTGCAGTATTTTGAAAACTACAAATGGCGGAATTAATTGGGAAGTGAAAAAATTAACATATCTTTATTTATACGATATCAAATTTGTTAATACATTTACAGGTTTTGCGGTTGGAGAAACAAGCAATATTTTGAAATCTACAAATTGTGGTGAAAACTGGTTTTCATTAAACGGACCTTCCGGTTATTATTATTCAATATCGACTATTGATACCTCTAACTTATATGTCTGTGGTTATCAAGTTATTTACTCATCAAATAACGGTAACGATTGGAGAGTTATAGGTAATAATTCAGGACCTTATAGCTCATTATGTTTTGTTAATCTTAATACAGGAGTTGTGACTAACTATTTCGGCAACCTAAATATAATCGAGAAAACTACAAATTTAGGTAATTCCTGGATTTCTATTGATAGTGATACTTTATCTTGCACAAATGTAACTTTTGTTAACAGTACCACAGGATTTATATGCGGACAAAATGGATTAATTCTCAAAACAACAAATATCGGCAATAACTGGAATAAACAAGTTACAAATATTGTAAATAGATTATGGAAGATTAAATTCACCAGTCAAAACACCGGTTATTGTGTTGGTGAAGGTATCGTTTTAAAAACCACAACAGGCGGAGAACCAATCGGTATTAAACCAATCAGCGAAGAAATACCTGCAAGTTTTGAATTGTTTCAAAATTATCCAAATCCCTTCAACCCAAAAACAAAAATAAAGTTTGAATTGCCAATTAAGGAAAAAGTTGAATTGAAAATTTTTGATATTTTAGGAAAAGAAATAACTACGTTAGTAAATGGCGAAATGGAAAAAGATTATCACGAATTTTTGTTTGATGGTTCTAATTTATCATCAGGAATTTATTTTTACAGGATAAAAACGGATAATTTTGTTGAATCGAAAAAAATGTTGTTAATTAAATAATTATACTATGATTACAATAATAAGTAATTGTAAAAGACTTTGTTTTAAGTTTATATTTTATTTGAGCGTCATTTTTGTATATTTTACTTTCAAGCAAGCATCAGCCCAATGGGTTATTGAGACTTCTCTCAATAACCCACAGGCAATATTCAATTATTTATCTTCTGCAGATTCAACAAATGTTTGGGTGATAGGTAGTACATGGTCAAACAATACTCCCATAATATATAGACGATTCGACGGTATTATATGGTTGGAAGTATCCTTAAGTGGAATTAGTAACCAACCTCTAACCTGTATTGCAGCTCTAAGTTCCTCAACAGCATTTGTAGGTGCAGGAAACAATAATGCGTCAATGTATAAAACTACAAACAATGGCAATAACTGGCAGATTGCCTTTAACACAGGCGGTAATTCCGGATATTTAAATGATGTTAGATTCTCACGGAAACATCCTGCATATGGATACGCATGCAGTGACCCACCGGCAGGTAATGGAACACCATTTAAAATATACAAAACTTCAAATTATGGGCAAAACTGGACTGTGTTTGATGCTGCAATTATAAATAACTATGTAGGTTATACCCCTTCTATTTGTGTTACTGATTCCAATCATGCGTGGTTTGGATTAAATAAAAATGTGGGCGGCAGCAATTACGGGAAAATACTTTGTACTACAAACGGTGGTTTAAATTTTTCAACGCTGTCTCTTCCAATGGTAGGGTATGTTACTTCCAGTATTGAATTCAAGGATAATAATCTTGTGGGTATGGCAGCCATGCAGGAACATTCCAATTATTATTTCAAAACTACAAACGGTGGATTGAATTGGAATTATTATAGTTCCCCTTATTACTTTGGTAATTGCAAGCGGATAATATCTATACCAAACAGTAATGTATGGTATGTTGCAATAGAAATTCTCGGACCAAGCGGAAGAATTTTAAAGTCTACAGATGACGGCACCACCTGGGTATCTATGTCAACACCGGGTAATCAATATCAAATAGAATATATGGACGCAGTGCTCAAAGGCAATAAGGTTTATGCTTTTGCTGTCTCTTTAGAGGGTCATATATTAAAATTAATAGATACTGTAGCACTAACACCTGTTTCCAATGAAGGTGAACTGATTCCTGATAAGTATATATTATATCAAAATTATCCTAACCCTTTCAATCCCACAACAAAGATAAGGTTTGATATTCCGTCAAATGTGAAACGTCAAACGTCAAATGTTAAACTTGTTATACATAATGTCATTGGAAAAGAAATAACCACTCTTATAAATGAACAGATGAATCCCGGTACATATGAAGTGGAATGGGATGCATCGAACTATCCAAGCGGGATTTATTATTATAAATTAACTTCAGGAGATTATTCTGAAACTAAGAAAATGATTTTTATAAAATAATTTTCAGGTAGTACAGACACTCCTGTCTGTGATTGTAAGATGCTTATCACAGACAGGAGTGTCTGTGCTACCTGAAATGTTTTCTACTCTCCCTGCTTACTTTCTTCCGGTTTTATCTTGAGTGTTTTTATTTCTGTCCTTCTTAATATTCTTAGGCCCGATTCAACTCCGACTTCTTTTTCAGTTAAAAGTTTATGCAGGTCATCAATGCTTTTTATATTGGCATCTTTATAACATAAGATTATATCGCCTTCCATCAAGCCGGAACGTTCTGCGGGACTATTCTTTTCAACAGATATTACAAATACTCCCTGCTCTTCTTCAAGCTTATGATATCTTACTATCCGCCTGTGTATCGGAATATTCTGCCCTGCAACTCCAATATAGCTTCTTCTTACTCTTCCTTCATTAATAAGCTGAACAGCAACAATTTTTGCAGTATTGATAGAAGTAGCAAAACATATTCCCTGTGCCTGAGGAATGATTGCAGTGTTTACCCCGATTACTTCACCTCTTGAATTAATCAACGGTCCGCCTGAATTTCCCGGGTTTAATGCCGCGTCAGTCTGAATAATATTATCTATCAACCTTCCTGACATTGACCTGAATGATCTGCCCAACGCACTTACCACACCTGCTGTTACACTGTATTGAAATCCATACGGATTACCAATTGCGATTACAAGCTGTCCCACTCTTATTGTTTGAGAATCACCAAGTTCAGTCGCAATTATTCCTGTTCCGCTAATCCTGATAACGGCAAGGTCAGTATCAGGGTCATCACCTATAAGGTCTGCAATGAAGCTTCTTCCATCAGGTAAAGTAACTCTTATCTCTGTTGCATTATGAACAACATGGCTGTTTGTAAATATCAATCCATCGGGAGTAAAAATGAAACCTGAGCCATTACCGCCGATTTCCCTCTTATTTTTGGTTCTCTGCTTAACTTCGATATTTACAACTGAAGGGCTTACAAGTTCAGCCGCATTTATTACTGCTTTGGAATAAGCATCAAGCAGTTCAAAATCATCCTGCCCGGAAAGCGGATAAGTATTCCTTGCAGATGATGCACTGCTGTTTAAAATTAATTCTAATGTTTTATCCATATTTTATCCTTTAAGTATGGAAACATAACAGAAAATTGATAAAAAAAGGTTCATATCATAATAAAAGCTTTAGATACTTATTAGACTCACCTTACGCAAATCGTAAATCAATTTGTTACCGAAAGAGATATACAGGTAATTTCAGCATATGTCCTCACCCCCCGACCCCCTCTCCTATGATATGCGTTAGGAGAGGGGGAGTTCTTTTATCTTTAAGATTTTATTATAACTCAAGTTCTTTAATCTATAGTCTCCCCCTCTCCTTTCATATATCATAGGAGAGGGGGTCGGGGGGTGAGGACATATGCTGAAATTAAATACAAAAACTAAAATCTTACCTTATGATTTCTCTTTTGCGTAAGGTGACTTATTAGATTTGAAATTTATTCCATTTTAAGATTCATTGCGGTCTTTGCGGCTTTGCTTGACTTAAGCAGCATATTTGCAATCCATATACTATATACAGCAACAACTATTGAGCCGACCAAATCAATCAAATAATGCTGTCTTAAATAAAGAGTTGCAATTGCAAGTCCCAAACCAAGCGGAAGCGTGATGAGGTAGAAGAATAATTTGCTTTTTCTGAATGCGAAGTAATTTGAGATAAGAATAATTCCGAAGTGTAAGCTGGGAAAAGTATTTCTTACCTGTGATTCAGCAAGATAATTATGAACCGAATTCAGGTAATAATTAACAAAGCTCAAATTGCCTTTTAGCTCAGTGCTGTAATTTTGTGCAAATGCCAAGTCAGGTCCTGCTGCAGGAATTATAACATACCATATAAAAGCAGTATACCATGCTATAACTATTGCAAGAATATATTTTCTAAGCTCTGTATATGAATTATCATTTTTCTTATAGAAATAAATTACTACTGCAGTTAGTGTCGGGAGAAGGTAATAAGAAAAATAAGAAATTGTTAATACATCAGTAAGTACGGGTGAGTTAAATCTTTCAAACCATTTAGTAATATCAAATCCGAATATGGCAAGGTCAGCTTTAGCAAGAAAAAGGTCGTAATCATTCGGATTTAAACGGTGAATATAGCTTTGGAATGCAGTAAAGATAATTCCATAATAAGGAATATGAAGCCAGCTCCTGAGAAAAACAATAAAGCTCTTATCTGTCCTTCTTGTATAAATAACAAATATGAAGAACACAACAAATGCCGCAAGCAATTGAATAATTGATGTCGGTTCATAATTTAACTGGAATGCAAGTACAAGAACAGAAAATATAAAAACGATTATTTCTTCCGGGTATATGCTTTTCTTCATGTATATTACAACTGTGTTTAAATACATCTATTTGTTTAGTAACTACAGACTTCATCTTTACCGGTTGGAAAGTAACCACGGGCTTTAGCCCGTGGATAACACAGGACACACTTTGAAGCCCGTGGTTACTTCCTATCAGTCCGTGGTTACTTTATTATTCGCAATTCTTCGGGTTCCGGCTCTTCAGTATGTTCTCCATCTCCTGCAATTGCTCAACCGAGTTTACGCCTGTTACTTCAAGTTCATCTTCGGTTATTAAAGTGCCAATCTTTTCTTTTGGAATATAATGGAATATATCCGTCAGGTAATATTCCTTCTGGTTATTATTTGGAGTTATCTGCTTCAATGCATTAAAAAGGAGCTTTGAGTTAACAATATAAATTGCATCATTTATCTCCTGTATTTTTTTCTGTTCATCACTGCAGTCTTTTTCTTCTACTATCCTGTCAAAATTTCCATGTTCATCTCTTACAATCCTGCCGTATCCAAATGGATTTTTAAATTCGGTAGTTAACAATGTTGCACTGTTATTATTGTCAAAATGCTCATTAACAAGTTCCTGTATGGTTTCAAACTTCAGCAATGGAACATCACCTGAGAGTATTAGAACTTCCCCATCGAAATCGGATAAATATTCTTCGGTTTGCATAACTGCATGCCCTGTGCCAAGCTGTTCTGCCTGTATTGCAAAATTAAAAACCGCATTGGATACATCTTCAGAACCGGCAGGTGTTTCATCCGAGCCGCCTTCTGTTGGAGAGGGAAGCGAAGGTAACAGGTCAGTGAGGAAATCAATTACAAGCTCACGCCTGTGCCCTACTATCGGAATAATTCTTTCTGCCTGTATTTTTAAAGCAAGCTCTACAACATATTGTATCATCGGCTTGCCGCATAGCTCGAACATTACTTTCGGTTTTTCGGGATTTTTCATCCTTTTTCCAAGCCCTGCAGCAAGAATAACTACAGCAAGCTTATTATGCACCCTTCCTGCTTTATCCATTTGCTGCATTAATGCTGCCAGCTTTTCATTCTGTTTTGCAGTCATTTGTTCTATGAAGTTTGTATCTGTTATTGGCATTTTTTTACCCTATAATCAGCCCAATTGCGAGCCGGTAATTGAACCACACCCAATTGCGAGCCGATGATTAATAAATTATTTAATTAAATAAGGAAAAAATATAAATTAAAGTTTTTATTGTTATAAATACGGAAGCGAAGCAATCCATGGATGATACGAACAATTTTCAATTAACTCATTATTCCATGGTTCACCCCAATAAAAGAAATGTTATTGGTATTCCTCCGTTTCATCTATGGGATTGCTTCACATCTTTACTATATAAAATATTCAATGATATAAATTCATCAGACCTATCAAATACGTACTATAATAATTGGTTCGCAATTCATACAGTTATTGCAATATTCTAATTCTTAAACTTCAGCAAATGCATCTTCGATTTATTCTTCCACCCTGCCTGTGATTCGTAATCTACAAAATATATTTTCAAGTCTGCCTGTGATTCGTAATCTACAAAGTACAGTTTAAAATCCGCTTGCGACTCGTAATCAACATTATACCACAAGCCGTCTTTATTTGCCTGTGATTCGTATTTAACCATGTACACAGTCAAATCCGCCTGCGATTCATAGCCTACAACATAAATTTTCAGGTCTGCCTGTGATTCATATTTCACTTTGAACATCTTTTGTGCAAACAGATTTGAGCTTGCAAGTATAACAATAAATGATAATAAAATAATTCTCTTCATAATGATATATTTTAATTAAAAATTTGTTCTGTACTATTTATAATAAAAAAAACCCCTGTTTGTTTCATCTACAGGGGTAAACTTAATAAAAAGAAATTACTTTATATATGGAAAATTATACTTCCAATATCTCATTATCCTTTTTAATATCAACTATCTTATTATCCTTATCAACTAATACAACATTCGGAATGAAATGTTTTAATTCTTCTTCGTTAAATGTTCCGTAAGTTATAATAATAATTTCATCACCAACAGAGCCAAGCCGTGCTGCCGCTCCATTGAGGCAAATAATTCCGCTTCTCCTTTTGCCGGGAATGGCATAGGTTTCAAATCTTTCACCGTTATTTACATTGCAAACCTGAACACGCTCATAAGGCAGTATATCGGCAGCATCAAGCAAGTCTGAGTCAATTGTCAGACTGCCCTGGTAATACAGTTCTGCCTGCGTCACCCTAGCACGGTGTATTTTTGATTTGCACATTATTCTTCTCATAATTTAATAACCCCTAATTGCCCGGCAATCCTGACAGTCAACCGCATCATTAACGGGATTGCTTCGCTTACGTTTTTAAAATTATATTCAATTAAATTGCAAGCTTAAAACCTGTGAAAATCTCCTGTAAATTAATAGCTCGCAATTTCACTGTTTGTCAAAGTTAACACTTTATTGAAATATTATCAATCAACCTGATTTTACCAAATCTCACAGCCAAAGATACTGTAATTTCTTTATTTTTTGCAATTTCTTTGAAAGATTTATAAGTTTTCAGGTTTTCGCTATCATTGAACGAAATATAATCTATATTTGTTACTCTTGGTCTTGATTTTATAAGCTTGTACATCTGGTGTGAAAGGAAATCAATATCCCTGTTATAGCCCTCTTCAATCTTTCTCTTTGCATACTGCAATGCTTTATATAATACAGATGCATCTTTTCTTTGTTCATCGTTCAGGTAAACATTTCTTGAGCTCATTGCCAATCCATCCGGTTCACGCTTTGTTTCCCCCGTGATAACTTTCATATCAAGGTTAAGCTCATGAACCATTTTTTTTATTACAGCAAGCTGCTGGGCATCTTTCTGTCCGAATACGGAAAAATGCGGCTGCACAATATTGAATAATTTCAGGCAGACAGTTGTAACTCCTTTAAAATGCCCGGGTCTTACTTTTCCTTCAAGTATATCTGTAATATTTTCCACATTAACATAAGTGGAATATTCATCGCTGTACATTTCTGAATCTGAAGGATAAAAAATATAATCCACGCCGGCTTCACGGCAAAGCTTTTCATCACGTTTCAGGTCGCGGGGATATTTCTTCAGGTCTTCACTTGGTCCAAATTGAAGGGGATTTACATAGATGCTGACAAAAACAACATCGGCTTTTTTCCGGGCAATATTTATCAATGAAATATGCCCTTCATGCAGATAACCCATGGTGGGAACAAAACCTATTGTCTTATTTTCACATCTTATTTTAGAGGCAAGTCTTTGAGCAGAGCTTGCTTTGGTAATAATTTTCATTTAAGAGAAGTAATATCCTAATCTTTCATAAATTTGATAAGATAAAACAGCTTCTCTTTCAAATCTTTTCTATGCACCACCAGGTCAAGGAATCCATGCTCAAGCACAAAATCAGAACGCTGGAAACCGGGAGGCAGGTCTTTACCTGTTGCCTGTTTAATAACACGCGGTCCTGCAAAGCCTATAAGTGCTTCGGGTTCGGCAATATTCACATCACCAAGCATAGAGAAACTTGCAGATGAACCGCCTGTTGTCGGGTCGGTTATTACTGAAATGTAAGGCAGCTTATACTCTGCCAGCTTTGCAAGCATTGCAGAGGTTTTCGCCAATTGCATAAGAGCAATTGCAGCTTCCTGCATTCTTGCTCCGCCTGACTTGGATATTATTATATAAGGTGACTTTGTTTTTACTGCTTTATTTACTGCTCTTGCTATCTTTTCTCCAAGCACAGCACCCATACTTCCACCGATAAATGTAAAATCCATACAGCTTACTACAGCGGGTATTTCAAATATTTTTCCCGTGCCGTTCCGGATGCAGTCATATAATCCTGTTTTCTTTGTGGTCTCTACTATTCTATCGCTGTATTTTTTAGTATCGGCAAATTCAAGCACATCAACCGATGTAACCTTTTTATCAAATTCCTTGAATGTTCCCTTATCGAATACTATATCAAAATACTCTTTGCTTCCTATCCTGAAATGATGGTCACACTTAATGCATACAAAAAGGTTATTTTCCCATTGAGTTTTATGCATCATTTCGCCGCAGTTAGGGCATTTTATCCACATACCTTCACCGATATCTTTTTTATCCTGTGAGTCGGTAGTTATATTTTCTTTAGTTCTTTTAAACCAGGCCATTTTATTACGCTCTCTTTATTAAATTAAACTCTATTTATTAATCTGAGTTTACAATGATTTTAAAATTGTTTTTTTTTAGCTACAAAATCTTTAATATACAAAGGTTCTATTTCACCGGGGTCTACGGCTTTATTTTCATTAAAATACAGCAAGCTTAGCTCTGTCATCGAATCAAGTTCACTCTTCATATTTTGCACATCAATATACCTAAAATAATTAACATTTATTTGAGATTCATCATTAAAATCTCCCACAAGTATTGTTTTTTCATTGATTTTAGCAGAAATTTCATCAGGGAAGAAAAAACCTGTTTCAATTTCCCGGCAGCTGCTCATAGTGCGGTAATAATATTCGGGCAGCTTTGCAGGCAAAACAATGCAATAAGTTTTATCGGTTTCAATTTTCCCTATCCTGTTTAGTGTAAGTATGAAGTTATCAATAGGAATTATCTTTTTTTCTAAAGCATCAGCAAAACCTTTAGCAATAGAAAGCCCTACTCTAATTCCCGTAAATGAACCGGGTCCTGTAATAACGGCAACAGCATCAATACTGCTTAACAAAATATCATTACTTTTTTTTATTACATCATCAAGGCAGTCTATTAATCTGTCAGAGGGTTTTACACGGGGTTGTTTTTCCTGCTTTTCAATAAATTCTTTCGCATAGGTTACTATTAATTCACCGTCATTATACAGAGCAATGAATGCATTTGCTTCATTTGAATTTATAAGTAATAGCTTCACTCTTCTACGGGATAAAATTTAATGTACCTTGAATTTTCATTTCCGTTGACATGTGAAATAAAAACCTTCTTTGAGCCTGCAGGCAGTATATCTTCAATTAACTCAGGCCATTCGATAAGTATTATTCCCCTGTCTTTTAAATAGTCATCAAGCCCTATATCTATTACTTCTTCAGCCGATTTCAGCCTGTAAAGGTCAAAATGATAAATGTTCTTATTATCACCGGATACATACTCGTTTACAATAATAAATGTAGGGCTGTTGACAACTTGTTTAACACCCAGAGCAGAGCATATACCTTTTATCAGTTGGGTTTTACCGCTGCCCAATTCGCCATAAAATAAAACAATGTCTTTATCTTTTAAAACAGAACCAATTGCTTTACCATATTTCTGCGTTTCTTCGGGACTTTTGCTAAGCAATTCTTCCAATCTTATTCCTTCGGGTCAAGTGTTATTACCGGAAGAATCAGCTCTTCCATTGAAATACCTCCATGCTGGAAGGTATTTTTATAATGATTAAGATAATAATGATAATCAGTTGGGTAAACAAAATAAAAGTCTTCTTTAGTAATCACATAGTTCACAATACCGCCGCGTCTTGGCAGTTTATAATCCAGCGGATTGCGGATAAATATTGCCTGCCTGTCATCGCTTTTTACGTTTCTGCCGTACTTGTAACGCAGGTTTGTAGATGTTTCTTTATCTCCAAGCACTTTCGCTCCTCTTAAGCATCTTATGCTTCCATGGTCCGTAGTTACAATAATTTTAATATCTTTTTGTGCAGAAAGTATTTTGAACATTGAAAATAATGTTGAATGCTCGAACCATGAATCCGTAAGCGAGCGGTATGCAGCTTCATCAGGTGCTATTTCTTTTAATACTGCATTATCGGAACGGGAGTGTGCAAGAATATCAACAAAGTTCACAACTATTGCATTCAGGTGGTTATTGCTGAATGTAGATATTTTGCTTTCAATTCCTTTCCCGAAATCCGCTTCAAGTATCTTTACATATTTCAGGTCATTCCTAAGCTTAACTCTTTTTCTTTGAAGCAGTTTTTCAAGAAACTCTTTTTCATTATTGTTTTTACTGTTCTCATCATCTTCACCCTTTGCCCACAGGTCGGGATAATATTTTTCAATCTCACTTGGAAACAGGCCGCTGAATATAGCATTTCTTGCATACGGTGTAGCAGAAGGTATCATTCCGTAATAAAATTCTTTGCTTATCTTGAAATAATCATACAGCTTTCTTTCCATAAGCATCCATTGGTCAAGCCGCAGGCAATCGATAACAAAAAAGAAAACGGATTTGGTATTTTCAAGCTCGGGTACTACATATGATTCAATAACCTGGTTTGAAAATATTGGTCCCGGTTTTTTCTGATGTATCCACTCAAGGTAATTTCTTTCAAAGAACCTGCAGAACTCTGCATTGCATTCTTTTCTCTGGGCATATAAAGTTTCTTTCAAACCGAGTTCAGGATGTTCATCCAGCTCCATTTCCCATTGAGTCATTTCCTGATTAATATTAATCCAGTCCCGGTAATCAAGGTCTCCCATCATTTCAGCACTGATTCTGTTGAACTCCTGAATATAATCTCTTGATAAAGTTTCACCTTTAATCCTTCTTCCTTCAAGAAATTTTTTCAGAACAAGAAGAATCTGGTTAGGGTTCACGGGTTTGAGCAGATAATCGGAAATTTTTGCACCAATGGCATCTTCCATCAATGATTCGGTCTCATTTTTGGTCACCATTACCACAGGAATGTTTGGCTGTACATCTTTCAGGATAGCAAGCGTTTTAAGTCCACCCATGCCGGCCATCATTTCATCAAGGAAAATAAGGTTATAATCCTTCTTTTTGACCATTTCAATAGCATCTTCCCCATTGGTCGCTTTATCAACATTATACCCTTTATCCTCTAAAAACAGGATATTTGAGCGTAAAAGCTCAATTTCATCATCAATCCACAATATTTTGTTTTTGATTTTATCCACTTTGCGATTTTTAAGTTATTTAATTGAGATTTGAAATTGTAAATTGATTTTCATTAACATTCTGGCTATTTTTGTGTTCAAATTAAAATTTAGTAATAATAATTTTATAATTTAATTATAAAAAGGAAAATATAGATGCCACTAAGACATAAATCTGCACAAAAAAGAGCCAGGCAAACAGTGAAAAGAACTGAGAAAAATAAGCTTTATAAGGCAAAAATAAGAACAGCCCTTAAAAATGTGCTATCTGCTAAGACAAAAGAAAGTGCAGAAAAGGAATTGAAAACAGCAACTGCAGTTCTGGATAAAATATCAACAAAAGGTGTTATCCATAAAAACAATGCTGCTAATAAGAAATCGCGTCTTACTCGTCATGTGAATAAGATGAAATAAATTATTACTAATACTATTAACGAGATTTTTATCCCGATCTTCATCGGGATTTTTTCTTTATTATGGAACGTCATAAATCATTAATTTCCTTATCAAGCGAGCATCACCATGGGCTTGTTACGGCCCAAAAATTAAAATACGGTTACAAGCCATCAAGTTCCACGGATACGGAAATGACCGTTGATGATAAAAAAGAAATGCTGCTGAAATTCTCTGATGAGTATATTCATAAGCATTTCAGATTGGAAGAAGAGATTCTTGTACCTTATCTGCCTGATAATGAAATAATAAAAAGAATGCTCGATGAGCATGTAAAGATGTACGAACTGCTTTATGTGATTGAAGTAAGTGACCCTGACGAGGCTCTTCTTAACCAATATGGTGAAAAACTGGAAGCTCATATCCGCTTTGAAGAAAGAGAGCTATTTCCTTTGGTTGAAAAAAGCTTAACCGAAGAACAGCTTAATGAGATTGAGCAGAAATTGAAGGGTGAAAACAAATAGCAAATAGCAAATAGCAAAAAACCCGGGTGTGTCTATCCGGGTTTTTTTGTTTTTAACTCACAACTCATTGACTCACAACTCATTAACTCACAACTCATTAACTCACAACTCTCTAACTCACAACACTCTAACTCACAACACTCTAACTCATTTCCTGCATGTGCACATTATTGCAGAGAGGTCTGCTTTTACAGGGTTATCACCAAATTTTGAACTCACCTCTTTTTCAATTTCACTTTTAACAACAGGTACTTTTGATGCATCTCTCTCGGTTATTTGACCGTAGATAGGGTTGCCTTCCACAAGTCCTATAGCTAAAGCTTTAACGGATTCATTTTCAGCTTTAGTTTTTACATATTCTAATTTTATATCCCTGAATCCCGCTTCATTCAATAGTTTTTCTATTTCCTTTGTATCATAAAAAGAAAAAGGTACTTTATAAAAATCAGGAGGATTATCTGTAAATATTCTGCCAATTACCCTATCGGAAGTAAGAAACAGCTCATTAATCTCAAGCGAATCCCAGGTATTAAATATAAAAGTGCCATTGGGTTTTAATACACGTCTTGCTTCTATGAATGCTGCAGCTTTATCGGGAAAGAACATCACACCAAATTGGCAAACAACTGCATCAAATGTATCATTATCAAACGGAAGGTTAATGGCATTAGATACTTTCCACTCAATTGAGGAATTTTTTAATTTCTTTTTTCCAAATTCTATCATATCCGGATTTAGGTCTAACCCGATAATATGTGATTTGGGCAAAGCTTCTTCAATTTTTTTAGTTACTATGCCTGTCCCGCATGCAATATCAAGTATTTTTGATGGTTTAATTTGAGATAATCTTTCAGTTAAGATACCTGCAAAATAATCAAATAAAAAAGGTCCCAGGTATTTGTCATAATTTTCCGGAACGGAACCTGTGAAAGAAGTGTACTGTGAATCCATAAAATCTCCTTAAATTTTTAAAATTTTGATTGATTGTTGTAGGTAAACAAAGAGGGCTGAAATAAGGTTCTTTTAGTCCGGTTATGATTCTAATTTTTTTAAAGCAGAACGCAGGCTCTCTATTATTCCTTCCACTTCTTCCAGTTTGCATGTGCCAACCGATAACCTGTACCAGGCCGAACCGGCAGAATCACCGAATGCATAAAATGGAACAATAGCAACCTTTGCTTCTTTGAGGATATACTTGGTAGTCTCCTTTGTATCATGAAGAACTTCGCCGTTTTCTTTTTTCATTCCATGCAGATTAAACTGCACAGTAAGATAAATTGCCGCCTGCGGTGCAATTGCATCAACTTTAAATCCTTCATTTTTCAGCTTCATGAAACCATCGTAAAATGCATTTAATCTTTTGCTGATTTCATTTTTGAAATTAAATAAATAACTATCTACATTTTGTTTTTGTTCAAGGTATTTTGCTGCAGCCACTTGTTCTGCTTTGGGTGCCCACGCTCCAAGATGGGAAAGAATTGATTTCATTTTATCAACCACCCTTTGCGGACCAAATGACCACCCAACCCTCACTCCTGTTGCTGAAAATGCCTTTGACATTCCATCAACAAATATTGTGTAATCCCTCATTTCGGGATTCAGTGAAACAGGGTCAAAATGTTTAGTACTGCCGTAAGTTAGTACCCAGTATATCTGGTCATATAGAAGGTAAAGAGGTTTTTCATTTTCTTTCCTCCGGTTATTTTCTTCCACTATTATGTCACAAATATCGGCAAGAGCCTTTTCTGAGAAAGCAGTACCGGTCGGATTTAGCGGCGAGCATAAAGAAATTAGCGATGCTTCTTTTATATACGGTTTAATATCACCTGCAGCCGGCATGAAATTATTTTCAGCAAGAGTTTTTATCTCAATTTTTTGTGCATGTGATAAATGCGTATAATGATTGTTATTCCATGAAGGAACCGGGAATATTACTTTCTCATCCGGCTGAACAATTGTCTGAAATATGGTGTATATCAATGGCCTTGCACCTGCGGCAATTAATATTTCTTCAGGTGAGTAATTTAAGCCTTCACGTTCATTTAAAAAATGTGAAACTGCTTTCCTTAGCTCCGCAATACCATTTGCGGGAGGGTAATTTGTTTGCTTTTCTTTATATGCTTTTATTATTTCATTCTCAAGCTCTTTGGGAATCGGAAATATCTCCGGGTCAAAATCTCCTATGGTAAGATTATATATTTTCTCACCATTTTTAATCTTTTCATTAATCTCACCGGCAAGTCGAATTATTTCCGAGCCGATAAGCGTTTCTGCCATACCGGACACGAGGAGCTTTCTATTAGATATTTCTTTTACCATTTCCTGCATTGAGCTTCTTTCTCTTTAATTTTTGACAATTCAGAATGAGAATAAGAGTTACTAATTAAATGAAAAATTTTGTTTTAAAATTCACGTGTCTGAAAAATATTTTAAGAGTTCTGAGAGTTCTGAGTGTTTGAGAGTTTGAGAGTTTGAGAGTTCGGAGAGTTCGGAGAGTTCGGAGAGTTTGTAGAGTAGGGGCAGTGTCAGGTGTTAGTTTGAATGTAAGGATGAATTTAGATTAACCGATTATTATGATAGGCAAAAAAAGAATTTAAATTTCCTAAGATTCACCTGACACAAGCGTCAGCTTAAGATGACCGGGAGGATTTACAATTGCACATAAACATGTCATAGATCCTTATGTGTTTTCCCAATTTGTCCCACAGGGATCTAATGAAAATTTGGGAAAGAGGTGTTGTGTTACTCATCGAACTTTCCGAACTCTAAGAACTCTCAAACTCCCAAACTCCCGAACTCCCGAACTCCTGAACTCTCAGAACTCTTTTCTCATGTTTATTTCAACCTTATTATATTAATTTAAAATATTCCCCGTTCTTTTTTGAAAATTGTCATTTTATATTAATATATATTAAAGGAGCTAAATATGACACTTCTATTAAACCGGAATGATGTTGTTTCCTTACTTGAAATGCAGGCATGCATGAATGTTGTTGAAAAGGCATTCGCGGAACTATCCAATGGGACAGCAGTATTGCCGCTTCGCAACAGTATTCTTCCACCTGAGGGGCTTGCGCTTTATATGCCCGCTTATCTTAAAGAGATGAAAGCACTTGCCTGTAAAGTCGTTACAGTTTATAAAAATAATCCTGCTAAATATAACATACCGACCACAATTGGAAAGCTTTTACTGCAAAATCCTGAAACAGGTGAAGTTATCTGTATAATGGATGCCGGATATTTAACAGCAGTAAGAACCGGTGCAGCAAGCGGTGTCGCAACTAAGTATCTTGCAAAAAAAGGTGATAACTTAACCGCAGGAATCTTTGGTGCAGGTGTACAGGCAAAGATGCAATTATGGGCAATAGCGCATGCCAGAAAAATTACAAAAGCTTATATATATGACCTGAACTTTGCTGCTCTTGATAAATTTGTTAATGAAATGAGTACCAAGCTTGATATGGAAATGATAATTGCTTCTTCGGTAGATGATGTATTGAACACCGATATTATTTGCACGGCTACCTCATCATCTGTTCCTCTTTTTGATGGAAATAAAGTAAAGCCCGGTACGCATATCAACGGAATCGGAAGCCACACTCCAAATGCTAGAGAGCTTGATGAAGCAATAATTAAAAGGTCTAAGTTTATCGGTGATTCAAAAACAGCATGCCTTAGCGAAGCAGGTGATATAATGATTCCAATTAAAGATGGTGTTATAAATGAGTCACATTTTTATGCAGAGCTTGGTGAAATAATAACGTGCAAAAAACCCGGAAGAGTGAATGATGAAGAGATAACATTATTCAAGTCTAACGGCTTAGCAATTCAGGATGCCGCGGCTGCAAAGCTGGTTTACGATATGGCTATTGAAAAAGGTATCGGCTGCGAAGTGGAAGTTTAAAACAATGACGAATGACGAGTTGGTGGTTACAGGTTACAGGTTGCAGGTTACAAGTTACAGGTTAAAAATTGAAAGATTGAAAATTTCTGTACTGTGAGTGTCACTATTAAATAGTGAGATTGTGAAATAGTGAGATAGTGACATTCGCAAGTACAGAGATCTTCAATTGAAAGAGGAGTGAGAAAACCTTATAAACCTTACAAACCTTACAAACCTTATAAACCTTATAAACCTTACAAACCTTACAAACCTTACAAACCTTACAAACCTTACAAACCTTAGAACTTTTTACCATATCTTCAGATTTTCACTTCATATCTTTTTTTGCTGAGCCGGTGAATGATATCCTATTTTCTGAATTAATATATCTTGTAAATACTTCCGTATAAGAAAATTATTTTTCAATCAATTAATATATTAAAATCATGAAAAGATTTTTTACTTTAATCATTGTTTTTACAGCGATGAACTACACACAAGCTCAAACATTCAGACCTGTAAATTTTGAAGGAGCGGGCTGGGTAACTGCTGTAAAGTATAGTTTTGACGGTTCAATTCTGTATGCACGTACCGATGTAGGCGGTGCTTTCAAAAGTACAGACGGCGGAAATAACTGGCTTTTTATTTCCCAATATGCTCAAACACTTGCCGGTTTATATATCCAGGGGCTTGCTGTCCACCCGGTAAGCAGCAATACAGTTTATATAGCATGCGGAACATCTTACAGAGAGAATGACCCCGGAAGAGGGGTGTGGAAAACACAGGATGGCGGATTAACATGGGCTCATGTATTAACTAACATTAATTTCAGTGGTAATGATGATATCAGATGGGGCGGTGAATGTATTGTGATAGACCCCAATAATCCGAATATTGTTTATTGCGGCGGAAGAGGAAGCGGCGTTTATAAAAGCACCGACAATGGAATTACGTGGAACCAGGTTGTGAGTCCTGCAATAGTTTCAGGAAATATCTCGTCAATTGCAATAAAACCGGGAACAACCGGTAACAATGCAGAAGTATGGGTTGGTTCACAGACAGGAACAACCTCTGCAGGTGTATGGCGTTCTACAAACGCCGGTAATAGCTGGGGCCAGCAAAGAAATGCAGGGGATATTCAGAATGTGGTTTTCAGAATACTTGTTAAAACCGATGGAACCGTTTTTGTTGCCTATAACGAAAGCTTAGCGAAATTTTCATCCGGTACATGGACGAATGTTCCCGGGTTTGAGACGGGTCAGGGAAATTTATGCGCAGTTCACTTTATGGGAAGCGAAAATAAAATTGTTGCAGGCAGAATGGACTTAACAAGATTATCAAATGATGGCGGTGCAACATTTCCCACGGTTTTACCTATGACACTGCTTCCTCCAAAACCAAAACACTCCTACAACTGGAATACAGTGGAATGGGCAAGAAATCATTTTATGCAAAACCCTGCAAATCCTAATGAATGGTATATGTCAGGAGGTTTCGGCTGTATCAAATCAACCGATGGCGGACAAAACTGGAGATATGCAACTCATGGTATTAATATCCCTGTAATGTATAAAACATATTTTCATCTTACCGACCCGAATTTTATTTATCTTCCGATGGGTGACCTGACAATGGGAAGAATTACAAACGGCGGAAATGATGGTGAAATAACTGACTATGCTTTTTATTCATTTAATATACTTCAGGATTTTTCAAACGGTACGGCAATTCTTACAACTGCTGCAAATCCATTAAAGCATTATTTAGTCGGCGGAAATATTTACCAGGGTGAAGTACCCGGTGTTTTTGTTACAAATAACAATGGAGCTAATTATACTAAAATGATTGCAGCAGGTATTCCAAACACTGCCAACAGACCTATTATTGCTGGTGTCGCTTCCAACACAGATGCAAATCAACTCATAGTATATGTTGGAGGAGACTATTCTACCATTGGAAATATTGGCGGTATTTACTGGAGCGTAAACGGCGGCGGGAGCTTTACGAGAGCAAACGGTTTATCATCAGATATAATGGCTCCGGCAGTATTTTATAATTTTTATGGACTTGGCAAAGACCCCGTTAATACAATGAAACGTTACGGATATTTTGAAGGCAATGGCGGCGGGTTTTATGAAAGTAATGATGAAGGCAAAAACTGGAGCTTGAAAAACCAGGTCGTAACAGGTTATAAAAATGCAGGGACTTTAGTTATCCATCCTTCAATCCAAAATCTTTTTTATATTGCAATCAGTGAAAGCGGATTGTTTAAAACGACAGATGGCGGGACAAGCTGGAACAATGTGGCAGGATGGGTAAGTGCTGAGCAGGTTGATGCTGCAGGAAATATAATTACCGCATATGGCAGAAGAACGGGCGATACGTTTAACAAAATTTATAAAACAACTGATAATGGCAATACATGGGATGAAATTACAAACTACAATCACCGGCTGCCGAATACAACAAGCTTATCAATTAACCCTTATAATACAAACCAGCTCTGGATAGGAACAACAGGCAACGGCACATATATCTATGATGGATTGACAATTGGTATAAGACCAATTTCATCGGAAATTCCGTCATCATACGAGCTAAGCCAGAATTATCCTAATCCGTTTAATCCTTCAACAAAGATAAACTTTGCAATTCCCAACTACTCAGAATTTGTGACTCTTAAAGTGTTTGATGTTCAGGGAAAAGAAATTGCCACACTTGTTAATGAAGGATTAAAAGCAGGGCATTATTCGGTCGATTTTAATGCATCCGGTTTTTCAACAGGTACATATTTCTATACATTATCATCAGGCGGTTTTGTTGAATCAAAAAAGATGGTCTTAATAAAATAAGTTTACAGTTTCATCCTTCATTCTTCATTGATTATTGCTCATTGCCAATTGTTCATTGCTCATTGTTCGGCCCATTTCTCCAACTGCAATTGCATCTTCATCACTCTTGCAGAAAGCTTCTCTGTGCTGAGCTTCTCTCTCATACTATCCACAAGTATCGGGAAAGCAAACGGAGTTGGCCGCTTAGGATATGTCAATATTATCTTCTGTGAATTTATCCTGTCCAGTGCCTGCCTTAACCTTGCTTCTTCCAACTGGAAATACAGCATCTCTTCATATGCCTGTTTCAATAACAGGTTATCCGGCTCATATCTTGAAAACACATCAAACAGCAGTTCCGATGATGCCTGTATGTTCCTGTTAGTCTTTTGGCTCCCGGGGTAACCCTGGAAAATCAAGCCGGAAACCCTTGCTATCTCCCTGAACTTCCTCTTTGCCATTTCAATGCTGTTAATGCTTGCCTGTATGTCGTTAGTTAAATTCTCATTACTGAATAAGCCGTGGCTCAATGCATACTCAGCATCAAAATCCTTATCTGAAAGTAGCTCAAAACCGTAGTCATTCATTGCAATGGTAAATGTAATCGGCATATACTTAGCTAACCTGTATGCAATTAAAGCACCCATACCTTCATGCACCAGTCTTCCTTCAAAAGGATAGATAAATAAATGATACCCTTCCCTTGTTTTTATTTTTTCTATCAGCAGTTCGTTTTGGGAAGGCACCTTTGACCAGCGTTGCTGCAAATTAATAATCGGCTGTATCTCTTTTATTTCAATATCTTCCGTTATTCCTCTGCCTGCTTCATCAATCTTAATCCTTAAGTACTGCGATAGCTGTGATGATAACGGCATCCTGCCTCCAAGCCAGCTTGGGACAATTGCATTTTTAGCTTTAGCTTTCTTTACATATGCAGTCATGCCTCTTAAATAAAGCAGTTCAAGTGTCCTTCCTGCAAAAGAGAAGATGTCACCTGTCTTTAATCTTGTTATAAATCCCTCTTCCACCGAGCCGAGGTTCTTGCCTGTCAATAACTTTACGCTCATGCTTGCGTCGCTTACAATAGTACCTATTCCCATCTTGTGCCTGATTGCTTTTTTCCTGTCATTTACTATAAACACTCCATCTTCCTTTACTACTTTATTATATTCATCATAGCTTGTAAGAGTCTTTCCGCCGCTGTGAATAAAATCCACAATCCATTGCCATTCACTTTCTGTTAATGACTCATATGCAAATGTTGTTTTAACTTCATGAAATGTCTTAACAGGGTCAAAGCCGTTTGATACTGCTAAGGTAACAAGATATTGAATAAGCACATCATAAGGTTTAATATACGGGTCGCGGTTTTCAAACTGTTTATCTTTGATAGCCTGCTTAAGAGCCGCAGCTTCAACAAGCTCAAGTGAATGTGTCGGTACGAAATATATCTTGCTTACTGCACCGGGTTGATGTCCGCTTCTGCCTGCTCTCTGCAGAAACCTTGCTACTCCTTTCGGACTTCCAATCTGTATCACCGTTTCAACAGGACGGAAATCAACTCCTAAATCTAAGCTTGATGTACAAACTACAACCTTCAGTTTTTCCCTATGCAATGCGCTTTCTACCCAGTCGCGTATCTTCCTGTCTATTGAACCGTGATGCAGTGCAATTACACCAGCAAGCTCCGGATGATAATCAATTAACTTCTGAAACCATATCTCACACTGTGAACGGACATTTGTAAATATCAAAGTTGTCCTGCTGGCATCGATGATAGGGATTATCTTTGGAAGAAGTCTTATCCCTAAATGCCCTGTCCATGGAAACTTCTCAACTTCATCCGGTAAAACGGATTCTATCTCAATTTTCTTGTAAAGCTCCGCTTTAACAATTTTGGTCTTCCTGTTATTAGCATCGCTTCCAAGAAGTACATCTTTGGCTTCATCAAGGTTCCCAATAGTAGCCGAGACTCCCCAAATCTTCAAATCCTTCTTTAATGCCTTCAATCTTGAGAGACCAAGCTCAACCTGCACACCGCGTTTACTGCCAAGGAGCTCATGCCATTCATCAATCACAACAGTTGTCAGGTTACTGAATAAGTCTGCATAATCCTTTTGAGCTAACAATACATGCAAGCTTTCGGGTGTTGTAATTAACACTTCCGGAATTTTGGTTTTCTGCTGAAGCTTCTTTGCCGTGGATGTGTCGCCGGTTCTTACAGCAATATTCCATGGTATTTCTAAATCGGTAACGGTCCTGTGAAGTGCTTTCTGAATATCTTTCGATAATGCTTTAAGCGGAGTTATCCATAACAATTGAAGCTTATTATGTCTCTTCTTCTTATAATCTTTCGGATGTTTATTTATCCAATCAATTATAACCGGAAGCCAGAGAGCATATGTTTTACCGCTTCCTGTTGGAGCGTTAAGCAATCCGCTGTAACCTTTCAGGTATAAATCCCAAACCTCTTTCTGAAATTCAAACGGCGTCCATCCATTGGAAGTGAACCAGTTTAAAACAATATTGTATGAAGTTTTCATTCAAATAGATCTGAATGCGATCCGGTTCTTTCTAATATCAACTCATCATTTTCAATTCTATAAATCAACAACCAATCCGGTTCTACATGGCACTCTCTACTATCTCTGTATATACCCATTAATTGATGATCCTTGTATTTTACTTCCAATTTCTCTTCATTAAAAAGTTTAATAATTAATTTATCAAGCAGCTCAATTGCCTTACTGCGTTTCATCATTAGCTTGTAATCTTTCTTGAACCGGTTAGTCCTTGATATTTTCTTCACTTTTTCAAATCAGTCAGCAAATCTTCAACTGTTTTGAAGGTCTTTAAATTTTTACGTTTGCTTGATTTATCCAGCGTATCCTTTGTAATCTTGTTCGGTATTTCTATGTTAAATGGAATGCCTTTTCTAAGCCGGACCTGATTGTAAAAAATATTAATGGCTTCAGTTGGTGTCATACCAAGTTTTTTGAATATCAGTTCTGTTTCCCGTTTTAATTTAGATTCTGTACGGGCTCTTATCATTGCATTTTTAGGCATTTATACCTCATTTCTATATTTGTATCCCATTTGGTATACAAATATAATAAATTTATGGTGACAAAAACAATTTGCCAGACACTAAATTGTGAATTACTAAGATAATAGTTTTCTTAAATTCTCCAGCGTATCTGCTTCTTCTACTTTCTTATCATGCCGCCATCGTGCAATCCTCGGGAAACGCAATGCTACTCCCGATTTATGCCTGGTTGAAAGCGCTATCCCTTCAAAAGCGATTTCAAATACCAACTCGGGCTTTACTGTTCTTACTGGACCAAACTTCTCCAGTGTATTCAGCTTTACAAACTTATCCACTTCTTTTATCTCTTCATCAGTTAATCCCGAGTATGCTTTAGTTACAGTCACAAGGTTATCACCATCCCACACAGCGAAAGTGTAATCAGTGAACAGGTCAGCTCTTTTGCCATGCCCTTTCTGAGCATATATCATAACACCATCAAATGAATACGGGTCAATTTTCCATTTCCACCAGTCGCCTTTTTTTCTACCTACCTGGTACTGGGATATTTTCCGCTTTAACATTACACCTTCGGTAAGCTCTTCCCTTGAGCGGTCTCTTATCTTTGCAAGCTCTTCCCATGATGAATAATTTATTACAGGTGAAAGAATAAGAGCGGGACAGTTCGCTTTATTAATAACGGATTCAAGTATTTCCCTTCGTTCAGTTAATGGATAATGCCTTATATCCTTATTCATATGTTCTATTATATCATAGCCAATTACTGCAGCAGGTGCTTCCTTCAATATTTTCTGAGTAACATTCTTCCTGCCAATTCTTGTTTGCAGCACATTAAAAGCCATCGGTTTACTTTCGCAGTAACACATTATCTCACCATCAATCACGGTGCCGTTAGGCAGCAGCTTATTCAATATATGAAGCTCGGGAAATTTTTCAGTGACAAGGTCTTCTCCCCTTGTCCAGATAAACAATTCTCCTTTTCTCAAAATTACCTGTGAGCGGATTCCATCCCATTTCCATTCTGCCATCCAGTCTTCCGGTAAACCAAGGTCTTCAGGCTTGCTTTCAATAGGATGTGCAAGGAAGAACGGGTACGGCTTCGAAACATCATCATAACCATCACCTGCATAAACAAGCTCTTTGAACGTCACTGTATCAGGATGCCAGTTCCCCATTAACTTATGGGCAATAATATTTGTTTCGATTCCTGTTAACTCTGCAACTGCACGCACTAAATTATTTTGCGATATGCCAACCCTGAAACCGCCTGTAATAATTTTATTGAATACAAATCTTTCTGTCTGGTCAAAACATCTCCAAGCATCGATTATTTTTTTCTTCTTAGTCTCTTCATCCTTATCAGTTAGCTCATCAAGATATTTTATCCAGTGAGTTAATGTTTGGGTTGATTCACCTAACGGCTTGGGAAGTATTAAAGCAATTACTTCAGCAAGGTCACCTACGGAGTGATATGATTCATTGAAGAGCCAGTCCGGAATACCTGCATACTCAACTGCCCACAAAGCAAGCTTAGTTGAATTGAACTGCCGCTTTATTTTTCTTCCCGAAAATAAATATAATGTCCACAGCTTATCTTCATCCGGTGCGGATTCAAGATAATCTTTTAATATTGTTATCTTATCATTTGTCTTGTTGGTTTGGTCAAGACATGCAAAAAACTCAGCAAATTTTTTCATCAGTTATTAAAATTATCAATCCAAATTCATAGAAAACAGGATTATTTATTAACCTCTTCCTAATTATAAAAAATAAAACCCCGGCTTTTACCCGCTGCGTTCCTTTATAAAATTTACCGGTTTTGCGGTTTAAATGCACTTTTTATACAATTAATATTTTAGTGCATTTTTCAGTACATATTTTTTTCATCCATTAAAAATCTAACCAAATTCGTGAGCATCATTTTAAAACAATATTACGACATGCTTTAATTTATTTCGATATTAACAAAGAACGATTGTGATCGATATTATACAATAGCAATCACTACTATCATAAATTAGTATAGTAATTATTAATTGTCAAATTTTACCTGAAAATAGTTTGGAGTGTATTGAGTGCTTAGAGTTTATTGAGTGTATTGAGCATTTTTTCATAATGTGGAATATAAGAAGAGTAATCAGGTAAGGATTCCCCTCTCGAGAGAGGGGGAGCGAAGCGGAAGGGGGGTGTCCTATTATTGACACTGATGAACTTCAAGTAATACTTTAACTCTCCAACAACAGCGACAAATATTTGCTACCAAATTTTTCCTATAGCGATATTGGTTAATGATATAGTGAAGTTTTATTTTTCAGAAAAAATGCCGATTCCGGCTCAAAATCGCAAATCTTAAATCGAAAATCTCACATCTCTGACGGCGTTATCTGCTTATACTGCAATGAGTTAACCCCTGTTTTCCAAAAACGATAACCCAACTTGATACCAATTTGAACCCAACTCCGGCACAACTTGAACCCGTCTTAGCACTGTTTTGAACCCAACTCTGATTTTTCCGCGTTAACCCCGTGTCATTCCTGCCCGGCACATTTGGAGGGATTTTAAGGCGGTGTCAAATCTGTATGGATTTTTAATATTCTGGTAATTTTTCTTCCCTGTCAATTTCATCAAACTCCCATCTCAATCCTGCCTGCAGTGTTATAAAAGGAGATTCTTTAATTTTATCTGAGAAGATAGTATTAAATACAGATTTTGCGATAACGTTTAATCTGCTTGTGATATTATACATTACTCCTGCTCCTGCTGTTATCCCTATACCACTTTTTGAATCCGAAGTTTCAACAATTCCCGACCTTGTTCTGCTTGAACCATACAATCCGCCGCCTATCTCAAAAAAGCCTTTAATATTCTTTTCACCAATATATATCCTTTCTCCTGCAGTGATAGATGCTAATGACCTGCTTATGTATTCATTGTCGCGGTAATTTTTGATTTTATTATACATGCCAATAATCAGAAATTCATTACCACCTGTTTTATATCCTATTTCTAATCCTATGTTTGGTTTCGTTTTATATTCCTTTGTGTAAAACATATCAAAATTTGTTATACCGCCTGATACGGCAATGGAATAATTATTCAATGAATTTTGTTTCAATCCATTGCCTTTTCCATTCAAAACCACCCCGGCATTTAATGTAAAATACAGTACTTCCTTAAGCTGCGGAAGAACGCTGTGAATCTTCCCTTCCATCAATAAATCAAGTGATTTTGAAAGAGGTATAAATCTCCCTGCTGCAATACTAAATCCTAATCCGGCATCTGTATAAGTATTGTATAATTTTCCATATACATTATTTTCATTTACATATCTTCCGAAATGAATATAATTTCCAAAGCTCCCCTGGATAAAGTAGTTTTTACCTGTAAAAAATCTGGGACCTATGCTTATCTCAATATTTTCTATCTTATCTTTTATCTTATTGCCATGGTATTCATATTTTGAAGGGCTAACATTAAAAGATGTATAATTTACTGAAAATAATAATGAAGAATTTAAACCTGAAAAGTTATATGAAATTTCCGTTCCAAAGGTGAACCCGGGTAATGGATTAATTTTTTTGGGGTAGATATCATCTATCAAATAAGCAGCTCCGCCGCCTGTTATTCCCAAAGACCAATATCTGTTATTTATATTTATTTTACCTATTGTTTCTTTCTTCTGAGAAAATAAGAATGAGGAAAATATTAACTGAAGTATTACGACAGACATTATTGCTTTCATTACTACCTCTTATTGATGTTATATTATGAATAAGTAATAAAAGTAAATTTATGCCATTTGGTTGATTTGATTTATAAACTTCTGTAAAATCAAAATTCAGCTTTCATTTATCAAGTCATTTTTAGGCGACTCCTCAATCTCGCCTTCAAATTCTGTCTTCAGAACGTGTGCAGCATCTTTCTGCTCTCATGACCATTCCACAAACACACCGGTAAATCAGTTTCTTTTATTTGTGATTGGACAAAATTTTTATTCATACAAAAAAATAAGGCGGTCAAAAATTAACCGCCTTATTACTATAATACTTCTTCAATATTCATTTCTATTAGTTATTAGTTATTTTAGCAAAACCATCTTCTTGGTTTCAGTAAATACTTTTGTTAATTGTCCATTGCTAATTGTTAATTGACAGAAATATATTCCGCTTGCAAGATTAGCCCCATTCCATTTTATATTATATTCTCCCGGAGATAGTTCTTCATCCAGCATAATTGCTGCCTGCCTGCCAAGCATATCGTACAATATTATTTTTGCTTTTACTTTTTCATTGCCGCCAATATCAAAATTAATATTGGTCGAAGGATTAAACGGGTTAGGATAATTCTGATATAAATGATAACCGGATGGAACATTATTTGAAATGGGTTTTATGCCAATGCTTGCAGTAGTTGTTTTCAGTATTTTGCTATTTGCACTAAAAATATAACCTGTGTTTTCTGAAGTAAAAGCTATTGAATTTGAATAATACGTATTAAAGAATATAAAATATTCAATCCATGAATTTCCCAGGTCATATGAACTGATTACGCGGCCCTGTAAATCAATTGCCCAAACTTTTTTTGAAGGTGTAATTGTCAGATCGGTAATCGGATTTGAATATGGATATATCCAAGTCCAGTTAGCACCTCCATTAGTGCTTCTGTTTATGCCATGATCACTTATTACAAAACCTGTGTTCTCATCCGAAAAGATTATTTTATACGAATTTTCCTGGGGTGCCGCGATAGACATATTATAATTCCACGTATTTCCGCCGTTCGTTGTTTTGTAGATATTTCTGAAATATGTTACAACCCAGCCTGTAATTTCATTAATAAAGTACATAGCCTGTACATCCATCCCTACATTAAATATTTTCTGCCAGTTTTCTCCGGCATTAACGGTTTTTAGTATACCGAAACCACCGCTTATATATCCTGTATTATAACTAGGAAATGTAATACAATTGAAATAATAAGATGTATCGTTACTGTAAATTTTCGCCCAATTAATACCTCTATTTGTAGTTTTATAAATACAATTCAAGTTTCCAGCCCAGCCTGTATTTTCATTGATAAAATATAGCGCATCAAAATTAGTAGTTGTATCAATTATCTTTGAATACCATGTAAAACCGCCATCGCTAGTGCTGCTTGCAAAGCCTGGTCCCTGAAATCTGCCACTTAGTATAAAACCTGTGTTATCATTTAAAAAAACCGGTTTTCGGTATTCATCTGCTACATTGTAGCAGATAGAATCCCATGACGTTCCTGTATTGCTGGAAATATAAATTAGACCCTGAGAACCTGCTGCAATTACATCATTGGTATTTAATGCTATATCCGTAATATAAGAATAGTTTGATTTATTAATACTAAAAGCTAAGCTCCAATTTTCTCCGCCGTTTGTTGTTTTATAAATCAATGAATTATTATTCATACTACCTGTAACTAATCCGTTATTAATATTTGAAAATGATAAATCATAAAAGCTCACATTAACCGGTGTGAAAATTGCTGTCCAGTTTTCACCACGGTTAGTAGTTTTATATACTGAATTGCCTCCTCTAACCCATCCAGTGTATGAATTAATAAATACTAAATGTGCAATATATGATTGATAAGGGAGAGTAAGTTTAACCTGCCAGTTAATACCACCGTTAACAGTTTTATAAAGATAATTGCCGATATTATTCGATGTGCTTATAAGACATGTATCTGCCGAAAGCCATTTCATACAATCAGAACCTGATGTATTAAAGTTTAAATATATTGAATCTGCGTTCCAATTTGCGCCCGAATTTGTAGTTTTATACAATACATTTATACTCTCATGAAAACTTTGCAGCCATCCGGTAGATTGGTTTATAAAGTCGATTGCATGATACCATTTATATTTGCCGCTGTCAACAACAATCCAATTATTTCCTGCATTAGTAGTTCTTAAAATAGTGCCATTACTACCTGCAGCAATTCCTGAATTTTCATTAAAGAATCTTATAACACCAAGAGAATATTTGATTCCATTATATTGGATTACCCAGTTTCTGCCTTTATCGGTAGTCTTCATTATAGTACCGCAAGCACCCGCTAAATAAGCGGTATTGCTGTTCAGCCAGTAAATATCATTTATATCGTTGCCTTGAGGGAGAGGGCTCTGCCAAAACCATCCCTGCTGTGAAAAGAGTAAACAAGAATTGAAAAATATTAATATGTATAAGTGCTTATACATAATGTCATATGCTCATATTGAATAGTATAGATTAAAAAAGAACGTGTATAAATTTAATTTAAATTGAAACTTCTGTAAAATCAAAATTCAGCTTTCATTTATCAAGTCATTTTTAGGCGGCTCTTCAATCTCGCCTTCAAATTCTGTCTTCAGAATATGGGCGTCATATCCCTGCTCTCTCAGCCATTTTACAAACACATCCGTAAAGCCATGAGTGATATAAATTTTTTCAGCACCTGTTTCCTTTATAGCAGTGTTCAACCCGTTCCAGTCAGCGTGGTCCGAAACTACAAATCCCCTGTCAATAGCCATTCTTCTTTTTACACCTCTCACCGCCATCCATCCCGATGCATTTGCAATTGAGTATGGCTCAAATCTTTTCAGCCAGGGTGAACCCAAAACAAATGAAGGAGTTAGAATCATTGAACCGTGGTAATCATTCCTGTTTGATGAAGTTACCTTTTCAGCATCAGGAAGCTTCACTCCTGCTTTGATAAATATTTCATTTATATTCTGCACTGCTCCATGGACAAAAATTTTCCCGATAGATGCATCAAGATTAAATAATAATCGTTGTGATTTCCCGAGAACATAACCCATGAGCACACTTGCTTTGCCGTTCTTTTCATTACCACGCCACCAGCTGTTTATTTCATCACTGATTTCCTTCTGAGTTTTCCATTTATAAATTGGCAATCCAAATGTTGATTCGGATACAAATATATTGCACTTAACAGGTTCAAATGGAGTACTGATGCCATCATCTTCAAGCTTGTAATCACCTGATACAACTGCAACTTCACCTTTGTATTCAACTCTAATTTGTGCAGAGCCGATTATATGACCGGCAGGATGAAGCGATATTTTTACACCGTTAATATCCAGCGGCTCATTATATTCAATCCCTTTAACATTTATCTTACTGCCTAAGCGGTGCTTTAGTATCGGGACTGTTAGCATTTGTGCAAGATAATATTTGCTTCCATAGTGTGCATGGTCGGAATGACCGTGAGTAATTACCGCCTTATCAACTGCCTTCCAGGGGTCAATATAAATATCCGCCTGCGGACAGTAGATTCCTTTACCGGTAAATTTTAATATTTTATCCAAAATCCTATATTTTTAAAATATTTTAATTATTAATGTTTATTAAAGAAATGGAAATAGGAGATATAAAATTCATAGTTGATTAATAAGATTAAAAAGCTTGAACCCCAGATTAACCTTGATTAATATGATTTGAATGATTAGAAAAGCTTGAACCGCAGATTAACCCAGATTAATATGATTAGAATGATTATATCTTCTTTTTTTGATTACAAATATTCAAACTTTGTAGAATACAAATTAGAATATATAGTTCACAAAGAAATTTTTTCTAAAGATTTGTTTATTTAATAATAACTTTGCAATATATGTTCGCTTTTTGTAAAATATTGCCTGGAATAAAGGAAATTTATGCAATTATGGAGGTCTAATCATTCTAATCATATTAATCTGGGTTAATCTGTGGTTCAAGCTTTTTCAATCCGAAATCCGAAATTTTTATGGTGTTTTTTATGATAAAATATTTTAGCTTAGAGACTAAATAATTTGAGATGTTATTAAAACAACCGCCTGATAAAATAAGCCCCGAACAAAATTGCTTTGTTCATTTTAAGACAAGTAAATATAATTGTCCTGAGCATATTACAACCTTAACCGTTAAGTTTGCGTTAAACGGCTCTGCACATTATAAAACTCCAAGCGGTGATTATATTCTTAATAACAATTACCTTATAATTAATGCGGGACAAACCTGTTCATATCAAATTGATTCATCACAAAAAGTAGAATCTATTTCGGTTTATTTTAATAGTGATTTTGTAAATGAAGTACTTGGAAATTTAATAACTCCTGAAGATAAAATATTCCACCCGTTCATTACAAAAAATCATCAGCCCATTCACTTCTTTGAAAGACTGTATTCCATCGATAATTTTGTAATGCCTGTTGTAATGAAAATGAGGATTGCATCAAATGTATCATACGAAGACCCCTGTTGGTGGGAAGAACAATATTATGAATTGCTGACAAAGATGCTTTTGGTTCACAGAAATATTTATAAAGAAGTTGAAAAGCTTCCTCCTGTAAAGCTTTCTACAAAAACAGAATTGTATAAAAAGATTTGGAAAGCAAAAGAGTTTATCGACAGTTCATTTAAGGAAACAATAACACTGGAAAAGATTGCCGAAGCCGCATGTATATCACGCTATCATTTTCTCAGGCTGTTTAAAGAAGTGTTCAGTGAAACTCCGTATCAATACATAAGCAGAAAGAGAATTGAATATGCAATGAACCTGCTTTCCAATACCAACATGCCTGTTACACAAATCTGCAATGAAGTAGGGTTTGACAGCTTAAGCTCCTTTAGCTGGCTGTACAAACAAAAGATGGGCTTCTCACCCGAGACATTCCGCACAATGTTCAGGAAGCATACAACAAAATTAGCAATATCAAAGAAGTAAAGTTCAATTTGATGTTGTAGATTTGTATAATTGTGAAGGGATTGCTCAGATTCGTTAGATTTACCGTGTTGAGAGGGTAGAGGGTAGAAGTTAGAGGTTGGAGGGTAGAAAATCTAGCTTCTAACTTCTAACTTCTTAATCTGATGAATCTGATGAATCTGACTAATCTGATTAATCTTTTAAAATTTTTCAATAAACTTAATATAAATAAAGGAGTAAAATTCATGGCAAATGCAATAAATTGGTTCGAAATCCCGGTGCTGGATTTTAAAAGAGCACAAAAATTTTATAACTCTATTTTCGAATTTGAATTGTTTGAACAGCAGATGGGTGATTATGTTATGGGATTTTTCCCGGGCGACCAGAGCGGTGTAAGCGGTGCTATATGCCACGGTGAAGGCTACAAACCATCAGAGCAGGGTACTCTTGTTTATCTTAATGCTGATGGAAAGCTTGATGATGTTATTGGCAGAATTGAAACAAACGGCGGTAAAGTTGTTATGCCTAAAAGCTTAGTTACTGAAGAGATTGGTTACATTGCTACATTTATTGATACTGAAGGAAATAAAGTAGCATTACACTCACCAAAGAATTAATTTTAAATAAGCAGCACAGACATTCCTACCTGTGCTGCTTTTTTAATTTACTATTTCCTTACCCTCTATCTTATCTATCTTCTTATCGTCAAGCAGGTACTTTGGTACTGTGCGGAAAAAATAATCCCATAATGGATTGCTCACACCATATCCAGTCTGCTCATCTTCGTAATGGTGACGCAAGTGATACACACGCAGAAAATTACCTATCCTGCTTTTCATCGGCAAGTGGTGGGTTGCATAATGAATTGAATCATATGAAACATAACCAAGCAAAAAGCCAGAGAAAACAGTTAAATTGTACATTCCAAATAAATTATAAAATGCAAAATAGAACATTGAAGCAAGCGGCACACTGACAAGCAGCGGCATCACAAGACGTGTTGCATCACGCGGGTAATCGTGATGAATTCCGTGAACAAGAAAATGCACTTTTTTCCCCGTATCTGTCTTTGGCTCATAATGAAATGCCCAGCGGTGTATCGAATACTCCGTTATTGTCCACAGAAGAATGCCAAACAGGTATGTTAATATCCCGTAAGTTAAGCCGGCTTCTAAAAAGCCGTAATAAGCAGTAACCATAATAATAGGAACAAAAACTATTACCGGTGTTACAGGATGTATATGCGAGAAATATTCCAGAAAGGAATTTTTGAACAAAGGAATAGTTTCGTTCTTATTGGAAACATATTTTGCTTTGGACATAATATAATATATAGAATAAAATTAAGTAATATTATAAAAAATCAGTTAGTTATAAACCTTCATCAATAAATAATACCGCAATTAATACAAAATAATTCCATTATTTAAATCTTTATCAAATGTTTTTATAATAATACCATGATATTTCTCAATATTAACCTGGCTTATTTTATCAACAGCATCTCTTTTGCCTGCACAAAATCACCGGCAGTTAATTTGTAGAAATAAAATCCGCTGGAAATATTTTGAGCATCGAACTGCACTTCATAATTTCCTGCCCGCTGTACAGCATCAACCAAAGTAGTTATTTTATTTCCAAGCACATCATATACCTCAAGCATTACTTTTTTTGTTTCCGGTATTGAATAACTTATCAATGTCCCGGGATTAAACGGATTCGGATAATTCTGATTCAATGCATATCCTTTAATTTCCATATTCCGGAAATTGATGCCAATAGGTCCGTTGATACCAATGGTGAAAGGGCCATCATACCCGCCGGTTGAATTCGGCACTGCATAACATGTTAAATACTGCGGCTCGGCAGCACCAAATATTAAATCCATCTTATTTGTTGTAGGACTTGGCCCGCGGCCTACATAATAAGGTGTTTGATAAATTGTATTATTAGTGCTATCGGGAAACGCAAACTGAGATGTAACATATGTTGTAGAATTCAAGCGTACTTTAAAATGGATATGTGTTGCTCTGCCGGGATACCAGCCGGGATACACTGTATCAAACTCTGCAACACCATTGTTATCAGTTGGCTGGGTGCCGCGTAAGAATGTTTCTCCAACAAATGCACCGTAAGCAGAATAATTACCGTTACAGCTTGCATGCCAGACATCTACCAATACACCGGGTATTGGAGTGCAATCTTCCTGTACAACTGTAACAACCAAATGAAGCTCTACACCGCGCTGCCCTTCGGTTATGTCCCGTCTTACCAGGTCTGCATTTAAATAAAAGGGACCCTGGTCTTTTTCAGGTGTAAGCCAGCAAATAGGAACATTGTTTAATTTTGAAGGCAAAGATTTTCTGCTGACTTTTTCTATTGTCTTTAAGGGAGGAAGCATGGCACCGATTCCAATAGCCCCCAATCCTTTTATAGCGTCCCTTCTTTTCATAAAATTTCTCCGTTTTTGTTATAAAGTGGTATATTTAAGTCCGGTATTTTTAAAATCCTTAATATTTATAAGAATCAAATTTGCATAACTTTAGTGCCGGGGTTTGGAAAATTTTCTAATGTAAGTTAAATGATGTAAGGAAATCCAGTAATAAAAGTAAAAAATTTTAGAGAAGTATATAAATTATTTAAAGCAGCCGGGAAATTCTGTTAAGTCTTTTTACGACTTCAAGTGTAGATTATAAAACAGAAAAAACTGAATAAATCAGGTTTTCCTCGGAGTGATCCCGCTTGGCGGGACGACCTCATGTGTCCCGAATGATATGAAATGGCGAAAATAATGTTCTTTTCGCCATTTTTAATAAAAATTGTTTTCCAAATATCCCATTTTTAGCCTGTTTTTAACGCCATCGCTGACAAAATCGCTGACAGTTTAAGCCATCATAGATAAATTAAGTATTGTAAAGATATGGGATATGGTTTCTATATACCAGATATATAAATTTAAATGATTATTGATAATATTATGGAGTTAGGGTAATTATAAATCAATTGAAAAAATTTATTTCCCGGATAAGGATAGGAAAATATGCTTATAGCATATAAAACATGTGCGTTTAAGTGCAATAGTGTCCTTAATTAATTGCTGCTGTAAGCTAGTATCTATAATAATCTTGAATTTATTTAAGTTAATAAATTTTTACCGTGAACTTATTTAGCTATAATCGTTAGCGCATTAGTGTTGCTTGTAATTAAAAAATAAATTATTATATTTTATAGATTTAAAAAATTGGATTACGTATAAAGAATCATAGGCTTACTTAGTTTAATCTAAATACATAATTTTTAAATCACTCTTAAAATTGTCTGTGACTTAAATGGAAGTAGTCTCAGAAAATACAAATTTTTTTAAGAGAGATTTCCAATATTCTGACTTTCCACCAAAAAGAATCTCTTCCCGGCTTACTATAATCTATTTTATAGAATACATAATTAAATCTTCAGGATTAGGCTGTTTCATTACATCATTCTTAACCAAAAAAGTTTACTATAATGAAAACAATTAAAATACTACTTGTATTTTTTGTTCTAATATTAAATGAGTATGTTGAAGCACAGACATTTTGTCCATGTCCAGATCCGATATCACCACTAAGCTCATATGCATCAATTGACCCTCCTACACTTGTCTGGCATTCGGTTGTTTGGGGATCGTGTAATTATTATAATATACAATATTATTCATGTAACCAATGCGGTGGCCCGACATGTTTTATTGGGGGTTTCATACCCGTCAACGGTCAAGATACTATTTTTCGCATGGATAATAACTCGTGGAGTACTTTCCCAATTTACGAACCTATATATTGGGCTGTAAGGACCGGACCAGGGTCACCCCTTTATGCAGGTGTACCTTGTGTACAATTGGTCAGGTTACCTGCAGCACTTCCGCCTGTGTCATTAATGTCACCACCAAACGGAGCTATTGGGGTTGATACAATGCTATGGCTGCGCTGGAGCAAATTGGATAGTGCAACCAGCTATCGTGTACTTATCTTTGATGACGTTTTGCTGGGTTCAATCAAGATAGATACAGTTACAGCATTGGATAGTATTTTGGTAAACATGCTACCTAATGTATATTATCTTTGGCATGTAAAACCATATAAGAGCGGTGGTGAAGGTCCGTTTTCCGATGTATTCAGTTTCACTACATTAAATCCGCCTGTACCACCACCTGCTCCAAACCTGGTTTCACCAATTGACGGTGCAGTCCTCATAAACACAACCCCATTACTGGAATGGAGTTACCTGACTACGGCTACAGGTTACAGTGTTCAGATTGCTAAAGATGCACAATTCGTCGATATTAGATTTGATTCTACTGGAATAATAAATACAAATATTACAGTTCCTTTCGGTTTTTTGAATGGTGATTCAACTTATTTTTGGAGAGTTGGTGCATATAATGCATATGGGAATGGTTATTTTTCTGAACGGAGTTTCACAATTATACTCCCATCATGGTTTACCCAGAACAGTGGAACAAACTATGTTCTTAATAATGTCTTTTTCGTTGATTCTTTAAAAGGCTGGATCGCTGGTGGAGATCCATATCAATATGTATTTCTAAACACAAGTGATGGAGGCAATCACTGGAACCAACAAACGCTTCCGGGATGGAATGGAACTGCTTATGATGTTTTTTTTGCTGATCAAAATACCGGCTGGGTTATGGGGAGTACAGGATATATTCGAAAAACAACTGATGGTGGTTTATCATGGGTGAGTCAATCATGTTCGTATGGTTATTATATTCTGTCAATATTTTTCACTAATACAGAAACCGGTTATTTTGCAGGTGGATATCATGATTTCCAACAAGCAACTATTTATAAAACTACCGATGGCGGTACCAATTGGGTACAAATGATCAGCAATGTAACTTCCGAGCTAAACAGGGTATTTTTTCCTTCATCTGCAACAGGATATGCAAGCGGTGGTTCAAGCGGTACAGGGGTTATAATAAAAACAACGAATAGCGGTATAAATTGGGTGACACTAAGCGGAACGGGTAACAACTGGTTATATGGAAATTATTTTGTTAATGATTTTACCGGATGGGCTGTTGGAACTAATGGCACAATAATATTTACTAATAATGGAGGAACTAATTGGTCCTCCCAATCAACCGGTACTAACAATACATTAAGATCCGTGTATTTTAGTAATATGACAACAGGATGTATAGTTGGTGATAGCGGCTTAATATTGTACACTTCAAATTCCGGAACTAATTGGATACCCCAGTCATGTCAGACAACTAATTCTCTTAATTCAGTAATTTTTAAGGAACGAAATGGATGGACGGTTGGAGCAGATGGAACAATTCTTAAAAACATAATGGGTGGTGCTGCAATACCGTTTGCACCTGCTCTGATATCACCTGTAAATAATGCAACAGGTATATCATTAACACCGATACTAGACTGGAGTGATGTTCCGGGAGTCTATAAATATAGAGTTCAATTATCAACTGTTGAAAATTTCAGTTCTATAATATTTGATGATAGTAGTTCTTCTTTATCACAAGATACTATTCCAACAGGAATTCTCTCATTTTACACAAACTATTATTGGAGAATTTCGGGAAGAAATGGAACAGGCTGGAGCCTTTATTCCTCAACCTGGAATTTCAGAACATTCGGACTTCCCTTACAAGTTAATTTATACAATCCTGCAAACAACTCAACAGAACAGCCTACTAACCTAACATTCACGTGGTATAAAGCATTACAAACTTTGATGAAGTTTGACAAAAATGATAATCAAACTGATGAGAGTTCAATAATCAGTAAAGTTTTTAAACCCAAAAGTGATATTGATGCCATAAGTGGATACTGGTTTGAACTTGTATCTGATACTGTTACTATGCAGAATCTTGTTAGAGATACTACTCTCAGTGATTCAACAAAGTTTTTAAATGGATTGAATTTAGGGACAACATATTTCTGGCGGGTAAAAGCCTGGAATGAAGCTGGCTGGGGTCCATTCTCACTTTGGTGGAAATTTACTACAGCTTTTGGACCACCACAGCCTGCTGTACTTTATAGCCCGCCAAATAATTCAATACTTATACCCAGCAATATTTCATTCAAATGGTATAAAGCAAATGAAATAAATCTTTCAAAGCGGTCTGTTCAATTTGACCCAACTGTTCATTTATTAAGAGAAAATTCTATAAATCCTCAAAAATATGGAGCAGATGCAATTACTGCATATTGGTTCGAAATAGTAACTGATACTATTACTCTTTCAGGATTGATAAGGGATACAACCTTAAGTGATACAATAAAGGTAATAAGTAATCTTAATTTATCGGCAATTTATTATTGGCGTGTGAAAGCAAAGAACCAGTCCGGTTGGAGTTCTTTCAGTGGGTGGTGGAAATTAATTACAACTCCATATTGGGAAAGTGGCTGGGTAATTCAGGCACAAGATGATAATTACAGGTCAATTAATTTTATAAATTCTCAAACAGGATGGGCTGCTGCGAACAGCGGCAACATGAAAAAAACAACAAATGGTGGCAGCAACTGGTTTGTAGTTAATTCAGGACTGGAATTGCCAAAATCAATTTGGTTTAATGGGAATTCTGGTACGCTTCTTCGCATATATAATTCACCTCCCGCAGAATGGATGTCATGGGATGGTGGTTATAACTGGTATATCTATATGTTTTTAGATTTATATATTTCTGCAAATTTTAATTCTGTAACTTATTCTGGTGGAGTACCCTGGATTTGCGGTCTCGTTCAAACATTTGACCCTTATCAAAGTATGAAATCTGCCATTTTAATGGGAGATGGCCCCATAGCTCAACTAGTATATCAGGATAATGATGCTGTTCAATTGAACCGGATCAGATTTACTAACCCGGAATGGGGTTGGTGTGTAGGCAACAGTGGAAGAGTTATCAGATATATCAGGGGTTCATGGACTAAATTTATTTTGAGTGGTAACCTTTACGGTGTAAGCTTTCCCGATACAGCTACAGGATACGTTGCGGGAGAAGGAGTTATGTATAAAACCACAAACAGCGGTTTAAATTGGACACAGCTCCATCCGTTTAATCCTGATGGAAATTACAGCGATGTAAAATTTGTAAATAATAATACAGGATGGGTTGCGTGTGATATTACTCCGGTAAGCTCGGGAATATTGGGTACAACTAATGGTGGACTTAACTGGACAATTCAATGGGTAGGTACAAGCATTTCTCCTCCATATGAATTATACTTTGCGGATTCAACAACCGGCTGGGCTGTAATAGGTGCAAACATTATTAAGACAGATGCGGGCGGTAATCCTTCTCAAATTGGAATACCTGATTTAATATCACCTGAAAATGGAACAACAGCTTTGCCATTGATACCAATTTTAGATTGGAGCGATGTATATAATGCTACAAAATACCGCGTTCAGTTATCAAATGATTCTACATTTAATACAACACTAATCGATGACAGCGTTTATTCAGCTTCTCAGTTTACTATACCATCAGGTATCCTTTCTAATTCCACTATTTATTATTGGAGAGTTAAAGCAGGAAATAGTACAATGTGGAGTGCTTACTGCAATCCCTGGCATTTTAGAACTTTCGGTGTACCAAACCATGTCATTTTGAATAGTCCTCCAAATAACTCTTCGGGGTTGCCTGTAAACATAAACTTTAGCTGGTATGGAGCAACTCCAACTTTAATGCCGGTTGAAAAATCGAAAATCAATAATGAATTAAATCCTTTTAAGGAATTAAAAAATAATAATCTAAAATATGATAAACCGGATGCTATAAGTAATTACTGGTTTGAACTTGTCACCGATACAATTACATTTTCCGGATTAATAAGAGATAGTACGTTAAGCGATACAACAAAACTAATTAACGGTTTAAATTACAGTGCATGTTATTACTGGCGTGTAAAAGCAAAGAACGAGGTTGGATGGGGACAATTCAGCAATTGGTGGAAATTCTCAACAGTTTCTAATATGATTTGGAATACACAATTCAGCGGAATCACTTCAAACTTAAGAAGTATTTATTTTGCCGATGCCAATTCGGGGTGGATATGTGGTGACAATGGAATCATTTTAAATACAACTAATGGCGGTATAAACTGGATACAACAGAATAGTGGTGTAGGAGTTCAGCTATATGATATAAATTTTGCCAATTCATCAACCGGATGGACTGTCGGAACATCCGCTACTATATTAAAAACTACAAATGGAGGTATAAATTGGTTTAGTATGTCTCCTCCACCAGGTGTTACATGGTTTAATTCTGTATTTTTTACTGATACTTTAACGGGTTTTATAACCGGAGTATATGCTCAATATATGTATATACTTAGAACTTCAAACGGTGGTTTAAATTGGACTCAAGTATACAATCTAACCAATACTCTGGAGAAAATTTGTTTCCCGAATAATCATTCATCATTATTTGGATATATTTGCGGATCGTTCTATGACGGAACAAGTCATGGAGCACTTACAAAGACAACTAACGGTGGTTTAAATTGGAACACCATTATAAATGGAACCGGAAGCAGCTATCTATATGGTACAAACTTCATTGATTCTTTAACGGGATGGATAGTTGGTAATAGCGGGATAATTCTTTTTACCTCTAATGGAGGCAATTCGTTTATTACACAAAATAGCACTACCGGTGCCGGTTTAAAATCAACTTATTTTTTGAATGCAAATTCCGGATGGGCAGTTGGTTTATCCGGCTCAATTGTTTCTACTACAAACGGAGGTACAAATTGGTTTATTAACTCAAGCGGGACTACAGCAGGGTTAAGGGCAGCGTTTGCTGTTTCACCAAACATTTGCTGGGCTGTTGGAGATGGCGGCGTTATTTTAAAAACAGGCACTTCAATTTCGCCTCCTGTATTAATATATCCTTTAAATGGAGCAAATGGAATTTCAGTAACGCCAACTTTTGATTGGGGTGATATTGAAAGTGCTGCTAAGTACAGAATTCAAATCTCAGCTGACCCCCATTTTAACTCAATACTTATAGATGATAGCAGTTCAACGATTTCACAATATACAGTGCAGTCCGGAATATTAAATAATAATTCGACTTATTATTGGAGAGCATCAGCTAAAACGACAGAGTGGGGACCATTCTCAAGCATATGGTATTTCAAAACGGGAAGTAATCCGTTACAGGTGATGTTATTTGAACCGCAGAATAATTCTGTGAATCAGCCTGTAAATTTATTATTCTCCTGGTATAAAGCAGGTGAAATATTGCAAAGCAATTATAAAGCATACAAAAAAGATAAATTTCCAGCCAATGATATCATCACCAACAAGAAAGACATGCCTGCAAGAAATATGGGTAACATAAAAGCAATATCTAACTACTGGTTTGAACTTGTAACTGACACTAATTCATTTTCAAACTTAATACGCGATACTAGTTTAACTGATACAGTTAAATCTTTAAGTGGATTAAACACAGTAACAACATATTATTGGCGTGTAAAAGCAAAGAATGAATCAGGATGGGGTCAATTCAGCAATTGGTGGAAGTTTACAACGACCCTTGCAGCTCCTTCATTAATCTCACCTGCTGACAATTCAGTAAACGTTCCACTTACTCCTTTATTGGATTGGAATGATGTAACCGGTGCAAATTCTTACAGGGTGATGATAGCCGGTGATTCTAACTTTACAAATATATTTTTTGATACATCAATAGCCGCATTATCACAGGTAACTGTTCCATCAGGAAAGTTAAATTCGTTAACGTTGTATTACTGGAGGGTTAATGGTACTAATACAAATGGCACAGGACCCTGGTCTGCAATATGGGATTTTACAACCCTTAATGCTATCAGCGCACCTGAGCTAATTTCACCGTTAAATTACTCTATAGTACAAACATTAACACCTTTGCTTGATTGGAGTGACGTAACAATTTCACTACCGGATAAATCAAAAATTCATGATAAATCTGCGGTTTTAGAATCCGGCATAAAAGTTAAAACGGGGATTGATTTATTTAATATCAACAGCAATACTTATCATGTACAAATAGATACAGATAGCGTATTCACAAATCCTTTAATCCTTGATACTTCAGGCATCGGTATATCACAACTTACAGTACCGGCAGGTAAACTTAATTATGCTATTACTTATTATTGGAAGGTAAGAACGTCCGATGGAATAAACAATAGTCCATGGTCAGTTGTATGGAATTTTTCTACTCCAGTAATTTATAATGAGAATATACCTTTTATGTCAGGCTGGAATTTAACTTCAATTCCACTTCAGGCATCTCTTATGGGATTACGTTCTTTATTCCCAGCATGTAATCCTCCTGCTTATTGGTTTAATAATGGTTATATCCCGGACACCAATTTGATAAATGGGCGAGGGTATTGGATAGAGTTTATAAATTCCGGAAGTTCAACTATCTCAGGAACACCGGTAACAACTAACCTTATTCCTGTTCTCCAGGGATGGAATCTGATATCTGCTTATCACAATGCAGTATCTGTATCATCAATTACATCAAATCCCCCCGGCATTATTAACTCGAATTTCTTCTGGTTTAATGGCAATCAATATGTTATTTCCGATTCATTAAAGCCGGGCAGGTCTTATTGGATTAACGTTACGCAAACAGGTTCATTAGTACTTCCGGTTACTGCTGATAAGTTTATCATAAGTGACAAAAAGACTAATAAAGCTAAAAATACCGATGATAAATCAAAATGGATTACAATAAATATTACAGATAAAAACGGTAAAACTCTGAATGTATATTTATCAAAGCAGGAATTTGCAAAAGACAATTATATATTACCGCCAAATCCGCCTGAAGCTATTCCGGATTTAAGATTCAACAGTGATACATATGTTGAATTACTTGGAAAATCCAAGTCGCATGAATTAGTGATGCAATCACTGCAATTTCCTGTAAAGCTTAAGGTAAATAATATGAATGATATTTCAATGAAAGTGAAAGATAATGTAACAGGTAATATATTAAATATTGTCTTAATTGATAATAAAGAAGTTTATATTGAAGATCCTTTAACCGGTTTTTCGATTATTGAAATCGAGATTCCAAAAGTATTTTCTTTATCACAGAATTATCCAAATCCTTTTAACTCACAAACTATAATTAAATATGCTGTGCCGGTAAAATCAAATGTAAAAATTGTCTTATATAATGTATTAGGACAGGAAGTTAAAGTATTGGTAGATGAAACTAAAGATGCAGGATTTTATGACTTCAGACTTGATGCTGTTGATTTTGCTTCAGGAGTATATTTTTACAGAATGCAGGCAGGAAGTTTTTCGGAAGTCAAAAAATTACTTTTAATAAAATAAGTCTTTAACAATTTTGGAGTAACCAAATGAAATCATTAACAATATTAACTTTACTTTTATCATCTTTGATTTCCGGTTTATTTTCACAGGTGGTAAATAATTCACTGATAATTACAGATAATACTTCAATAGGGGTTGATACTTTATGGTTTGGTCTGGATTCTGCTGCTACAGATGGAATTGATGCTACTTTAGGTGAGTATCAGTTACCCCCGCCTCCACCAACCGGTATCTTCGATTGCAGGTTTGTAGGTGAAGATATTTCTATTCCGCAAATGGGACAGGGAATGAGCCTGGATTACAGGCAAGGTACATCAATTTATGTAGGCAATAGACTGCATGAGCTGAAATTTCAAAAAGGAACAGGGGCTTCTGTAACATTAAGATGGAATTTACCTTCAGGTATTACAGGTAAGTTAACCGATTTAGTTGGAGGTGTAATAGTAAACGATACAATGGTTGGAAATGGTAATGTTAATATTACAAATGGAGCAATCAACAAATTGTATATGAGAATTTATTATAATCTTGCTCCGCCGCCGCCGCCGGCACCAAGATTGATACTTCCATTAAATGGTGCTGTGTGTGTGTCTTTAACACCGCTTCTTGATTGGGCAGATACTACAAGTGCTTTGTATTATCGTGTAGAGGTATCTACCAGCCCTGCATTTACTACAGTTGCAGATTCTGCAACTTCAGTAAATTCTCAGTACACGATCCCATCCGGAAAACTGTTAAACAACACATTGTATTATTGGCATGCTGCATCTGTGGGAGTAGGTGGCAGTTCATGGTCATCTTCGAGGAGTTTTACTACAACAACTGTAAGCTTTTCGGCTGTCCCACAATTATTGACACCTAAAGACGATTCAACAGGTATTTCTTTAACTCCGTTACTGGATTGGAATAATCTTACGGGGGCAATATCTTATAAAGTCGAAATATCTGTTGATAGTTTATTTTCGTCAATTGCTGATTCTGCAACGACTACATTATCTCAGTATACAATTTCTGCAGGAAAGCTGTCTATTGGTACAACCTATTATTGGAGAGTATTTGGTAAAAATGCTTGTAACACAAGTTCACCTTCAGTAGTATGGTCATTTACTACAATAGTAAATCCACCGCCGGCACCAAGATTGATACTTCCATTAAATGGTGCTGCGTGTGTGTCTTTAACGCCGCTTCTGGATTGGGCAGATACTACAGGTGCTATAAACTATAGGGTTGAAGTATCTACCAGTCCTACGTTTGCTACAATTGCAGATTCTGCAACTATAACAAATTCTCAATACACAGTCCCGGTTGGAAAGCTTTTGAATAATACGTTGTACTACTGGCATGCTGCGTCAGTGAATGCAGGCGGAAGTTCATGGTCAACATCGAGAAGTTTTACTACAACAACTGTAATTTTGCCAAATCCACCTGTACTATTTCAACCTATTAATGGTGCCATTGCCCAACCATTAACACCAACTTTAATTTGGAGTAAATTAACCGGTGCTATAAGATATTTTGTTCAATTATCAACTGACAGTACTTTTTCTGTAATAACAGATTCTGCTACAGTAACAGATTCATTTTACACAGTCCCGTCCGGAAAACTGGCAAATCATGTTGTGTATTATTGGCGGGTAACCGGCAAAAATACTTGTAATACCAGTCCCACGACAAATACCTGGCATTTTGAAACTGAGTATGAAGGGATAGAGCAAATATCGAATATAATACCTAAAGAATTTAAGCTATATAATAATTACCCAAATCCATTCAATCCCATTACAAGAATTCCTTTTGATATACCAAGGAAGTCATTCGTATCATTAAAAATTTGGGATATAATGGGAAGGGAAATAATGACATTAATAAATGAAGAAATGCACGCCGGTAAATATGAATATGAATTTTACGCACCTTCAATAAGCAGTGGTATTTATTTTTACAGGCTGGAGTCAAGTGATTATGTTTCTATAAAAAGGATGATTTTACTTAAATAATATATCAAAAGAGATTATTTGTATAAAATTGCATTAGGAATAATATTTATTTCTGTAAATATCTATGCACAACTTATAAATCTTCAGTTAATAATAAGTGATGGAGGAACTGTTGGCATAGATACTTTAAACTTTGGGCTGGACTCTGTTGCAACTGATAGTATTGATACAATACTAGGAGAATACCAATTGCCACCTGCTCCACCAACCGGTGTATTTGATTGCCGTTTTATTGGAACAGATCTTAATCCGCAATTACCGTTTGGACAGGGTTTAAACCGCGACTATAGACAAGGAAATAGTTCTTATACCGGTTCTAAATTATATGAACTTAAATTCCAAAGGGGAACAGGTAATTTAATTAACATCCATTGGAACTTACCAAATAAAATTACCGGAAGATTATATGATTTATTTGGCGGAATTGTTGTAAATGATTCCATGTATGGCAGTGGAGATATAAATTTAACTAATAATGCTATAAATAAACTTTACATGAGAGTAAATTATGATTTTGCTATTGGAATAAGAAAAATTTCACAGTTGATACCGAAAGTTACTAGTCTACATCAGAATTATCCTAATCCATTTAACTCAAGTACGAAGATAAAATTCTCAAATCCAAATCAATGCTTTGTAAAACTATCAGTATTTGATGTAACTTGTAAGTTAATTGAAATATTAGTTAATCAAATGCTTTTGGAAGGAGTTTATGAAGTCAATTGGGATGCTTCTTTAAAAGCAAGCGGGATATATTTTTATAAATTGGAAACTGAAAATGTTGTTAATACTAAAAAAATGATATTAATAAAATAGTAATATCATTACGTTCTATTAATGTGTTTGATTATTATGAAATAAGATTTTATGATAAGCTGAATATATAGAAAATCCAGCATAATAAATTGTGCAGGATTTTCTATTTTTATAACTTAATTAAGTTATGAATCAAATAAAAGTATCAGTGAAAGTGTCAGTAACACCCTTTAAAATTCCGCTTTAAATGAGGATTTTCGGTGCGGTATAAGAGTGATTTTTGGGGATTTTGGGCTGTTTTTGAGGTTTTTTAAGCTCATCCCGAACCAGGCGCTCTAACCGGGCTGAGCCAGACCCCGAAAATTTATTTCGATTTTAACCCAAAATTAAGGTTTTCTCCGGGCTTTTTTCTCTAAAATCTGTGTCAGCAAAATGTCAGCAATTTTGCTTTATAACATTGTTCAATTACCTGTTTGCAGCTTATCAATTTTATTCTTTAGTTCATCTGCTCTCACTTCTGCATAGTACCGCAAAGTTGTTGATGTACTTTTATGATCTTGCAAAGCCTGCACTTCTTGTATCGTCATACCCATCCTGCTCATCTCAGTTGCAAAGTTCTTACGAAATGTCTTTAGGGTATAATAGTGATACCTGTTTAAGCCAAGCGCTTTTTTATCTTCCTGAAAGCCTGACCAACTGCACTATCAGTTAGACCTGGAAATAGATAAGCATCTTTATCAGAACCCTCAGACAATTTCATTTTGTCGCTCAAAAACCCCTCTAATTTGCTATAAATGGGGAATTTGAACTCACTTGACGTCTTAGAAACCCTAAAACAAACAACTATTCGATGAAAATCTATGTCACTATTTTGCAACTCTAAAACATCACCCGGTCTTTGACCTATTAATAAGAACATCATTAATGCATGATAATGTTTAATATCTCTATTCTTTGCTTCCATTAATATTAACTAAAGATCTTCAGGGTAATTGTATTTATACTTCTTCCATCATAAGAAGACATAATCGTCATTAACTCACTTACAGCTAAAAACGAATACATACCAAATCCAAATTGACCATTAACCTGAGAAGTGTTCTTTTTATCTTAGTTGCCAATTGATCTTACAACTTTTTCAGGGTTTTCAAATCCTTTTCAGTTATCTTTGATTTCAACTTTAAATTCTTCAAGGATTCTGCCGCTAACAGTAATATCGATTTTTATATCCTTCGTGTATCTGTTTCTTATTTACATTTAAGCCCTGAGTTCTTGACTCTGCCCTGAATTTTGGTAACCTATAAGTTGTTTTACTATTCTGATGGATTGGTTTTATCTTTGATTCAAGCTCAAGATCCAACATCTGTCTTGTAGTTACAATATTAATTGCTCCTTAGATATCGGTAATAAGAGGCTCTTGGTTTTTCAAATATCTTACATATTCTTTCTACAAGACAATTCTGATTATTTTACTATCTACAGGACTTTTAACTATTTTGCTGTAATGTATGATTGTTGTAGAATTTATATATTGAATTATAGACCGGTGTAAATTCACAGTTGTATTTTACTTTTTTTATATCTAAATATAATTATTAAATTTTATAATTAAACAGGAATATTCAATAAGATTGTTTAAATTATTATATATTTAAGTTAATCTCCATAAAATTATAATTTAGAAATTGATCATTTTTTATTGGTAGGAATCTTTCAAGATTAGATAAGTCAATCCTAATAGATTCAGGCATATTCATTGAATTCAACTCACTTATTAAAAACAGTAAAAATTGGCGGCTAATCTTAAATTTATTGGAATTGTTTATCAATAAAGAATTGTGCATTAATTGATTCTTATTTTTATAAACGAATAAAACAATAGCAATAAATATTTCAAAATAATTAAATGCTTTATCTTCTTCGTCATTTCTATATTTCCTATAAAAATAACTGCTTATTACCTTATAAAGATCTTCAACCCTGGAATATTCATCTAATTTATTTACATATAGCTCAATTACATTATCCATTTCACAATTAACCTTTATCTTATGTATAAAGTCATATTTATGTAATAATATTTTCGATATCTCTTTTTCCTCTTTGACAAATAAAGATAAAGAATAATTGTGAACATTTTTTTTAAATTCTTGTATTCTTAATTCATCTGACTTACTTGTTAAATTGTTCAAAATCGAATATGTTTAATTTGTTATTTTATCCTTTAGATACATTATTAACATAATTTCATTCATAATGATTCAGTTTTTTGTTTATATTTTTTTATTTAAATTTTCTGTTAAATTTTCTTTACAATTCAAAAAAATTACTGTTCAGTAAAAAACTGAGATAATATACATAATACTCTCAATACCTAATATAATAGTAAACACGTCAATGAATATTCTTTAGTTTTGTATTTGGTAAAAAATATTAAAAATGATTAAAGATTAATATCAGTGAAATTACAAGTTCCGACATAAATTATATGGTTCTACTCAAGATGAATTTGCCGATAAACTTTGTATTTCATTTTAACAGATACAGAATTACCTATATAGCCAAAATCAACTACTATCTATTTAAGTAAGAATACTTTGTAAAATTCTTAAAACTCTTCCGGTAAACCACTCAGGAGAATTAAAGAATCTTTCAAAAATAAAGTAATTGAAGAGAATTGTAAAAATTATACATATGTAAAATTATTAAATAATGATTCTAATATAGAAGAATTAATAATTATCTTACTTCAACTATAAAAAGATTTCACTGACTTTAACTCAATAAAATTGCTTCAGGAGTTTATGAATACACCCATTAGTAAAACAATTATTACTATCTCAAAATCGTTAAATAATAATCCTTAAATAACAATTTTTATAGTAAAATTTATATTTGCTTATTACTGAGTTGTGCTTTTTTGAAAAAGTGTGAAATAACTCTAAAATATGTATATCTGGCCTTTATAGCTCTAATATTAAATATAAATTCGAACTATTCAAACAAATTTAATTCATAATGTTGCAGGATAATTAACATCTATGTTGTCCGGATTTACATTATAAAGACGGTCACAAGACCGTCTTAAGGGAAAAGGAGGAATCATTAAGAGGAATAAAGAAGATACTTTTATCACATTAAGTTATTTTGATAGCTTTGTAAGCTGCACCATCTAATTCAATTACTTTTCCATTTAGCGCCTCTGCACTCGACAAAACAAAATCCGGAATTTCCACGGAAGCCACATCCAGTTCTTCATCACACTCATCTTTATCAAAATATCTAAGACAGTTGTAGAACTTGATAGCTTTTGCAGCAATGGCGTGTGCGCAGTCTGTGCCATTGACAATTCTTCTGGCATTAATCCAGTCGGTTACTTTATTATTAAAATAAGACGACAGCTTCCTTGATGTAAACATCCCGTCTCTCATTCCAGTCATCAGGATTGAAATTGAGTTTGCAGTTTCAAGCGCTAAGTCGGGTTCGTTAACAAGGTCTTCATCCAGTAATCTGGAAAACTTTTCATAATTGTATTTCCATGTTAACTGGCATAATCCCCTGCCATAATAAACCTGCTTTGTAACCGGGTCACAAACGCCGTACTTTCTGCCTCTTCCTCTTCCTATTTCCCGGATATCTGTACGCCATGTGAATGCCGATTCGTGAAATGCTGTCGCTAATACATAAGCCAATTCTCTGAGGTTAGTATACCCTTCATCCTTATCATAAAATTCAAATATCTTATTTATTGTCATTACACCTGTCTCACTTAATGGTCTGAAGGGATAATTATCAAAGAAATATTTTCCATCTATCAAAGCCGGATTCCTCCTTTCAGTCTTATCTCAGGCGGGTAAATTAATTCTATATTGAACTTTAATTTTTCCATAATTAGTAACTCTGCATCCAGTGAACCGAAATACTTTAAGTCAGAAAAAATCCCGTAAGCTGAAGCGTTAAGAGAATCTATTATGTACCTGGCTCCTAGATTTAAAAACAATCCTTTATAAACAATAAAACTGTTCTTATTCGAATTTCCGGATTTGATTTCCCTTGGTTTCTCAAGCTCTTTTATTAATTCCATCTTATTCGATATTACACTATTCTTAGCTTCTATTATTTTTTTGTACATTGCTATCTCTGAATTTAAAGAATCAATAACCGACCTGTAAATACCATTTTGTTTTTCAATTTCTATATAAGCACTGTCGTAGAAAGTCAGTAATGAAAGATCCAGGTCATACTGCCTTACGTATTCAGTATAAGTCTGCCATTTACCATTTCCAAGATATTTAAATGGTAAAGCTGTATCCTGTGCGTTAAGCTTAACTGCCAGAATGAATGTCAGAAGGATTATAATTAAGAAGCTTTTCAATTTTTTCTTTTCCTGAGTTTTGAGTTAATATCTTTTTCTAAGTGGTATTCATCAAGTGATTTGATGTATTTTGATTCCGAATCTTTCCTTATATAATATTCCCTGACTTTGCTTTTAGATTCCTCAACTTCTTTTAACAATATATTTTCGATAACAAACTGCTTGTCATTTATCCTTTCCTGCAATACTTCAATTATTTCATTGTTCAATGAATCCTTAAGCTCTGTCTCACGTATTATTTTCTGAATTTCCGGGTCATCCAGCGGGTCATAAACCGTAGTTCTTTGTGTAATGAAGCAAACAGCAGCCGCTGTTATTATTATTGTGCAGGTAATTACTATTATTGAAGTTTTTAGATTCATAATTTCGCTCATACAAATTTAATTACATAATCGGTTCCTTAATTATTTTTTGTAGACTATTTTTCATGAGCCATATTTAATACCCGTATTGGCGTTAATTTTTCCAAAGGGAAAAGTAAAAGTTATCCTTAAGTGCCGTGATTTACCCGTTTACAGGTAACAAAAATTGTTACTATCCTTTTTTTAATACATATTTTTTTCATCATTCCAAAATCTAACCAAATTCGTGAGCCGCATATCTAAACAATATTACGACATGCTATAATTTATTACAATATTATCAAAGAACGATTGTGTGTGATTTTACATAATAAAATCACTACTATCATAAATTAATATAGTAATTACTAATTGTCAAGTTTTATCTGATAATAGTTTGTAGTGTATAGAGTGCTTAGAGTGTATGGAGTGTTTTTGCGCAGATTTATCAGATTTGTCAGATTCATCAAATTTATCAGATTGATAAGGATAGGAGTTCCCTCTTCGAAGGTCGAAGATCCGGTTTACCGGAGGGCAGGTGGATGATTATATAATTGACACGGATGAGCTTAAAGTTTTAATTTAACTCCTCCAACAACAGCGACAATAATTTGCAACCAAAATTTTCCCCTAGCGATAATGGTTAATGATATAGTGAAGTTTTATTTTGATGAAAAAGTTGTGATTCCGGCTCAAAATCGCAATTCCTAAATCAAAAATCTTACATCTCTGACGGCGTTATCCGCTTATATTGCAATGAGTTAAGCCCTGTTTTTCAAAAACGATGACCCAACTTGATGCCAACTAAGACCCAACACCGACTCAACTTGACCCTAACTTAACACTGTTTTGAACCCAACTCTGAATTTACATACCACCACCTCACCCCAATTCCTCTCCAAAGGAGAGGGGTTGGGGTGAGGTGGTGGTAAATCTATAATTAAAAAAAGACGGTCTAATTCTAAGACCGTCTTATAGGGGAAAGGAATAAATTAATTAATTTTTCTCTTCTGTGCGAATTATTTACTTATTCTTTCCAAGTGCTAAATATTCTTCACCTGTTATTACTTCTATATCTGAGAACTTATATTTCTTCAATATTTTTAATGTGAGGTTTCTTGCTATTAAAGGACCGGCAAGTGTATAACCAAGTGATAAAAATCCCATTGCAATACCCATTTCAAACATTGCACGGTAACCCTGGGCTGTAAGGTTAAATTTTACATCAAGGTCCAGCATGCCTCTTACTATAATAATAGATGCTATTATTGCCAAGGCAAGAAATATTTTTTCTATCCACCCGGGTATCTTTAAGCTCATCACATATACCGTATCATTCACTTTTGATGTTGGCTGGACCATTTCCTGAATGCTTGTGAAAAAAAACCTGATTCCTTCCATAAAGAAAGACAGGAATACAATCATAAGAATAAGAGAAAATATAAAGTTCATTATGTCAAAGCTGCCTGTATTTACATTTATTGATTGCATAATTATTTTATAATTAATTTTTAAAAAATATTAATTTCTTCTGCTGAAGCTGTTAATTATTGTTTGTGTCATTATGTCAATTGCATTTTTAAGCTCGTTGGTTACTTCTTTTGTAATAAGTAAAGTTGATTTAATGCTGTTTGTTGCTTCTTTATTATCATAAATTGCCTGCAGAGTTTTTTCAGTTAATAATTTATAAGCTGCCGAGAATTCCCTGTGCGTTTTTATACTTTCTTCATGGAGCTCCTTTATGTCGTTCCTGGTCTTAATCCACTCTCTTAATATCAAAATCATTATTCCAAGCAGTGTTAAAATTATACCAATCAATGTACCGTCTTTTATTACCATATCTAATTGAAGAAGAATGCAGAAAGTATACATTATTATTAGGCATTTATAGTTTATTATTATCTTTTTTTAAAAAATGTTCTGTTTGAACTGCCAGCTACGTATTAATAAAGCTATTCTCATCTATGAAAACATAGATTATATACAAAAATAATACGCGGGGCGGTTCTATAAATTTTTTATGGAGACAATTTTAAGGGCAGCGGAAATGTGGATTTTAAAAAAAAAAGAAGCTGTTTTTGGATACAGCTTCTTTATAAATAAATAATATATGGTTTTATTTCACAAGTGTCATCTTCTTAGTATCGCTGAATCCGTCTGTTATCAACCTGTAGAAATATACTCCAGAAGGATAATCACTTGCATTCCACTCCACCTCATACTCGCCGGGCTTTAATTTTTCGTTCACAAGAGTTGAGATTTCTTTACCGAGTATGTCGAATATTACCAGCTTTACATTTGACATTTCACGTTTCACGTTTGACGCTACAGCGAAGCGAATCTTTGTTGATGGGTTAAACGGATTCGGATAATTCTGATATAAATTATATGATGCCGGTACTTCTGTAATGATGGATGAGATGCCGGTGATGTTAGTGCCTTTGGATAGACCCCCATTATTTCTTGTTGCCCATGCACAAGTACCAACTCTTGATTTTGAAAAATAATTATAGAAATATGCATCTGGCGAAGTGTATTCCAATACCCAGTTTGTTCCTGTATTAGTTGTACTATATATTTTCTTATCAATTGAACACCAATACTTCATACCGGTTCCAGTTATTCCAGATACAATCGCTTCAGACAATTGTTGCTGCATTGGTAACCAGTTATTTCCTCCATTAGTTGTATAACTGAATTGATTTTCAACATTTGTTATTCCATTGTTCAAATTATTAAACCAAACAAACCTATTTGACATGGTGTTTGACGAGTTCCAATATGGATTCTGTATTTGCCACGTTGTACCAAAATCAGTTGAATGATAGATTTTGTTTTTATTTGAAGCAAACCATATATTAGAGCCAATTACTGCCATACTGTTATTAAATGTTATTTCATCAGATAATTTAGCTAGGAACAAACCTGAAGAATCCCAAGTATTACCGCTATTATTAGTCTTGTAAATTGACCATCTTGTAGCGTTTGGATAGTCCCCTATAAATATTCCATTTGGTGATAACATAAAAATTGATCTAATTCTATTACTTGAGAAACTTTGAACAGTTGACCAATTTATACCTCCATCTATTGTTCTTTTAATCATAGAACCGCCTGAACCTACAGAGAACAATGCTGTATCTGTGCTAATTGCATAGATACAGTAAATAATATATGTTCCATCATTCGAATTATAAACTGTACTCCATGAAGTACCTCCATTTGTAGATCTGTATATATACCTAAAAGTTGAAGCAACCCAAGTGATATTGTCATTTATAGCTGAAATAGATGTTAAATTATTTGTCTGTCCAATGTTTTGTTCTACCCATTGAGCTGTTGAAAATTGGATAAAAAACAACAAAGTTATTAAAAGAAATTTATTTTTCATAATAAATCTTTTATTTTTATTATTGATAATGATTTCTATTTAAAAAAAACTAAATATACTAAACGAAAATATTACAATATTTATTTGTCAAATATTTATTTATACAAATATTGACTAATGTAAAAGAAAATGCAAACAAATAAATCTTCATATGTTGCTGAAAATCAATCCAATTTATTTGAATACAATATGAATAATTATATAAATAATTATGATTAATTTATAGCCAATTATCTGATTTTATTAATTTTATAGCATTTATTTATTAAATAAAAAGACGGTTTTCGTAGAAAACCGTCTTAATTAGGATAGAAGCATTAATAATTTGTTTTGATTAACTTACATTCTGGTTTTGATTTTGTTGTTGCGTATTTATAATCCTTGCTCCGGAAGTTAATTGTATAGTAACCTCTACAATATATAATTTATTTATTGGTGTACCACCACCGCCATCCGGTATAAATCCCTCACTTTCCATATTTACACTATCTACATTATTTCCATTAACACGTAAATCAATTGTTCTTGTTCCTGCAGTTCCATTAAAGAATATTCCAACAGTAGAATTTGAAATATATTTTGTAGAACTTAAATCGATATTGTTGAGTCCTTTTGTCTTTGTCAAAGGTGCATTCCATTTTCCATTTTCACTTGTGATCTTCGCATCAAAAGAATGTTGAGATTGTAACCCACCCATATAATCAATTATGGAATAATTATCATTAATTAAGCTAGTATCAAAAAAACCTATTTTCCACTCAACTATTAAAAATTCATAGCCAACTGGACATGGAGCACCAATTCCATTAAATAAAAACCAGTTTTTCTTATTTGCATAGGGATATAAAGCAAATCTCAATCTCTCTTGATGTTTTAATGAATCAATTGTCTGTGTTAAATAACTCAAATTCACCATTTTCTCAGCAACATAATTAATAACTGTTGTTGTACCGGTTTTTGTATTTGCATTGATTTGGGTTTCTACTGATTTTATATAATAATATGTTTTATCCAGCGGGTTATAAAATATCTCGCCTTCTGTCCATGCAAGCTTATCCAGTGATGGTATATCGCTGGCACTGGTATCTAATATTTTTCCTTCACTAATAAACGAGTTTGATTTTATGCTGCTCCTGTAGCTTCCGGGTGTTACTGTGTAAGGACTATATGTAGAGGCATCCCCTCCGCCGCCGCCAACAGTTTCGCTTTTATTTACCTCTGCTAAAAACACATGCATCCCTTTTGGCACAGGCAGGTTCCAGGTAAAATCATAGCTGTTGGGCTCTTTGTAATATACATAAAGATAATTAGCACCTGTATTCAATAATAAGGCATCAAGGTTTATTGATGTGCCGGCAGGTATCTCAATCCTCTTACCTGTATTATCATAAGCTTTTATTGCGCCAAATACAAGATTACCGCCGGATATTACCATATCACCTGCCGCATAACCTTTTCTAATTCCCCTAGTAAAAGTATCGTTTACAACCCTATCAAGCCGCTGTGCCTGTGCTTTTTCTTCAATTGTTGTAATACGGTTATACTGCCCGTCTATCACATCATCGGCATTGGCGGCGTTATTGTTAAACACAGCAACCGAGCTTTGCCTTCTGTCAGTAACATTGATAGAAATAGACCCTGGTGTGGAGCCCTCCAGAACTGTCATTTCAGCAAGCACTATGCCAAGGTTCTTCTGTGAAATTTTTATTTCGCTGTTATCATATTCATATAAAAGCATGTCATTAGCATTTTGCGGGGTAGCATTCACCGGGAAGCGGGCTCCTACTTTCCATTTTACATTGCTTTTTGTCTCACCTGTGTAAACATTCTCAAGTATAACGCTTTCATTATGCACTTCTATAACTTTATATGCAGTGCTTGCACCTGTATCATCAGAAACAACTATGTAACCGTAAGGTCTCAGGTGATTAAAATTTCCATTATTTATGGTTACTGAATTGCTTGCATTTGTAAATGTTAAAGTGCCTTTTTCATAACTGCTTACCCCTGCAACAAGAGAGATATTATAAGTGCCGGGCTGGTAAGTTGCAGAATCTATAGCGAAGCTTGCAGGTTTTGATTCAATTATCCTGTAAACACCCCCATACTGCCTGATAAATACACCGCCATTAACCGAGATAGACGGGGAATCGGCATCCTGATTGGTGCCTGTTACAAGAAATGGCGTATCAAGCACTCCATTATCGACCTTTCTTATGATAAGTCCCGGGCGTACAAGCCCATTCAGTATAAGATTAAAACATTCTTCAATAAACTCTGTAGTAGTTTTTAATTCAGTACTTCCATAATAGGAATTTGGCGGATATTTGCCTTTGTTCATGTTATTTTTTAAAACCTCCTTTTTCTTATTAATATTTTTTAATTTGAACCTATCAGGTACTGCTTTGGAGCTCTCATTTCACCGAAACGCCTGGTACCGAACTTGAATGTTCCGAATTTAATTTTGAACGGCTTCAGCTCCAGAAACGTAGTATTAACACCCGCCGGAACAGCTTCGTACAAGATTAGCTTTTCAAGTATACCGGAAGTAACACGGCTTCTGTTATAATACTCTACAAAGAGCATGTTATCCAGTTCAAGGTAAGTTAATTTATTGACCTTGTATGTATAGCCGTCGGTGCTTAACTCAGGAAAAGTGGAATCAAGCCACCATCCGCATTTATCATAATCATAATATTTGTACCATGAATTATCATCATAAGCCAGTTTTTGTATATCATGGCTTATACCTATTTTTGTACCTCTTGCCATGTGCATCGGGTAAGTATCTGCCACCGAAGCCCTGATAAATTCATCTGATGATGTATCTTTGATAAGCAGCTTCCAGTTCTCATTTGCAAATTTTAAGCCTGTTCTTCCCGTGAGCCGGAATTTTTTTAAGTTAATTGCTGCCTTCTGCCACCTGAACATCATTATAGCAATGGCTTTCAGAATTGCATTACACAGTGGGTTTCTTTCAATGTATTGAGGAAGGTAATCCAGCAAGTTATTCAAAATGTAGAACTGGTTTGGCTCTCCCCATTTGAATATCCCGTATTTCAGTGGTATGGTTTTACCGTCACTTGATTTATGGTTCCCAAATTTAATTAAAGACATATTTTTTATATTAGAATCTGTGACACTGTATTCTTTTGTTAAAAATTATTTTCCGGGTCCTTTTTAATTTGTGTAAAATTTTATGTTACCGGTTATGATGCCTGTTCAATTATCATCCATTGTATAGTATCCGCATCTGTTTCTACAGTTGATTGAATTGTAAAACTGATTCCGGAGTCGATATTACTAATATACAAATGACCGGAAAAAACCGGGGTACCGGGATCAATATCTATCCTGGTTAAAAATATCAAACTGTTACTGGTGACAGCTCCTGTATTTACTATAACTGAGCCGTTTGCCAACGACGCCACTCCGCATAATATATCCCTTTTCATGCTTAATTGAGGTATAGGGGATGTTATGCCATCCGGCATGATGCTTATATGGTCAAAATTCTGATTTCCATGGAAAGTATTTTGCTGGTTTTGATAAGCGACATTAGTAAGTATACCCGGACTATTAATACTATTTTGCCCTATTTTATATGTTCCGTCTTCCGATATTTCTACGGAACCGGTTTTTAAGCTGGCTGCACCAATTTCAATTGTTCCCTGAACAGTATTAGCAATGGTGCCTCCATTTTCAAGCTCAATTGAATCTGTTATTAAATTGACTGCTCCCATATTGATCGTACCAAGCGAATTATTCAGTATTTTGTCACCACTTGTAAACTCAACTGATTTCACTAATAAATCCGACAGGTTCATATCAATTTTACCGGAAGTTCCATTGGAAATCTCATCGCCATGTTCAAGAACAACAGATTTTACTTTTAATTCTGATGCTATCATGTCAATGGTTCCGGCGGTATCATTTACAATGGTATTTCCGCTTTTAAGCTCTATGGAATCTGCGATTAATTTCGAAGTACCTATGCTGATTTCATTAATTTCAGTATTTGATATAGTGCCGTTGTTCAGTAATGTAACAGAACCGGTTTTTATATTAGCTCCGTTTAAGTCAATTACACCGCTTGCTGTATTTGATATCCTGTTACCCTTAGATAAAATTATACCATCAACTTGCTTCACGCTTATCTGGTCAAACTCTGTTTTACTGAAGTGACCTTCGGGTGTTGGTAAATGTGCCATTATTTTCTCCTTATTTCTATATTACTTGTTTTTCTAAAATATTAGCTTCAAAGCCGGAAACTTCACTGATGAGATTTCCAGTGTCATCATAATCTCCCTGGGCTGCTACTCTTCTTAATACTATCTGAGGTGTGACCAATGTTTCTGGAATTACAATTGAATGGCTTGTAACAGGATCTTTTCCCATGTTTAGTATATCTTCGCACCATAAACATATATTCGTGATAACCTCTGCAGATGGAATTAATACAGGACCCCAGTAATCGGCTTTGCTTATATATACGGTTGCTGTATTTGAGATATTTGTCGTGCCCGATATTTGAGCACAATTTTCGAATAGAACGGTGCCGTGGGTAATATTTATATTTCCCTTAAATATTATATTCCTGAAAATATGGGTACCCAAATTATTCATATTTACAACACCATCTAAAATGGTGCCGTATTTATTAGCACCTTCAAAAATTATGTAACCGCTGGTGTTAAAATTATAGGTGCCCTGGTATGTATTACCGGTGTTATATATATGGATAAGAAACTTATTGGTATCATTACTTTCATTGGAAATTATACTATATGCAGACACAATGTCATCAAAGAAAGGATCTAAAAGATCGGAAAACTCTTTACAGACAAATTTTGTATTTTGGGGCAGCATAGCAATACCGAGATTCTTCATATAATTATGAACATTTTGAATAAAGTAAAGCTTATCTGCGTTTGTTCCGTGCGGGTCACCTTCATATTCTGCATCAATAATACCTGGCAGATTTTCCAGTGTAACATCTTTTAATTTTTTTATTAATTCTATTAGTTCTGGCATTTACATACTCCTTGGTAATTTTAATTTTGTTTATTTATATTGTGTTTACATTTTTTATTCCACTTGCAACAGATAGGTTGGATGGAGCATTGATATCCGTAATTTCCAGTCCATCAAAATATGGCAGAGAATCTTCTTCAATTAATACTTCTGTGCTTGATGCATACCTGTAAAGCTCAATTACATGGAACTTATCTGTCCCGGAAACAGGAAGCTCTCTCCAATGTCCGTGTATAGTAATAGTTTTATCGTCATTGGAACTGATCTGTTTAGTCTCACCCAGGCTTTTATCACTGTGTATTATCCTGACGAATTTATTTATTAATGAGTTTGCTGCAAATGTTGAGGCCGATACAGATACAGTTTCTTCAGTAGATGCTGATATTTCCTGGTTAGGATATAGAATTTGAGTGACAGATGCATTTTTTAAACTTCCGCTTTTAACCCGGAAAGAAGCCAGCTCAATATCTTCAACACCCTGCACGGTATCACATATGCTAAAAACATTATCTATTGAAATACTTTTTCCGAAATCCCAGCTTCTGAAATTAAGAAAATCCGCACATACATCAGCAGTTCTTATTAATACATCCTTTATTGTATAACCAGGAAACAGCTTTACTCTTTCACTTATGGTGATGTAAGAGAATATTACATTCTTGCAAACAACATTTGTAAAAGCCCTATGCTTCTCCATAACCTGAGCAGCTAAAACTTCAAGGTCTTTTTCTGTCAATGGTGCTCCGTCAGATGTTACAATTATTAGCTTAACTGAATCGGGACGGCTATTATCTTTTTTTGTTTTAACTTTTATAACGCGTGGATTTAACTCCTTACAAAGAGCTTCATAAAATGCAGGTGTCGCCTGGTTCAAAATAGATATCTGGTTCCTGATTCTCTCTCTGAACAGTGAATCACTCTCAGCATCTGCACCGCCTCTTGCAGGTGAGTGATTTGTAACAGAAATAACTCCCGTTATTGGTGTATCAATCCTGGTTATTGAGTTAACCTGTGTGTTCCCTTTTGTTCCCGCAGTTGTACATAAAGCCCAAACATTATCTGATAAAACCTCAGACTTGACCCTTATACCTGTGTCATCTGTATCTATAGCCAGATCAGGATTTTTCGCACCAAGAGTAATTTCTGTCTGGGTAACGTATGAAAGATATGTGAATGGATTACTAAACGGGGTATTCTTCGCAATGGTAGTTCCGCTTGTGCCGGTGAACGTTAATAAAACTCCTGCCTTAGCTGCACCTCTTCTTGTTATACCGCGTTCAGCACCCAGTTCATCAAGATCGGTACCCGATGCCGTGTTCAAAAAAACTTTTCTTTGCATGCGGTAAAGGTCATTCCATAGCTCGCGTAAAGTTCCTGCTACTGATGTAATAAATCCCCTGATTGCAGTCTTGGGCTCGAATACCGTTACTTCATCCTGGGCTGCCACCATTTCTGCTATTAGCTTTGATTCGATTTCTTGTCTTGTATTAAGTCCCATTTATTTTATGATTATAAAAGTTGTTATCTTATTTGTTATAATAAAACTTATTATTGTTAAATTGACTGACAGAGATAGCCTGATAAATCCTTATCTTAGTTACGGCTTTGATATATCAAATCAAACTATCCTGCCAGCAAACTCATTTCGTTTTCCGGCTGTATAATCATATTAACAGGATACAGCTTTACGTCAAACGTTAACCCGGAATCAACACGTCTGCTTTGAACATCAATAACCTTTTGCACCCTTGGGTCAAGCTCAAATCTTCTTTCTATCTTTATCCGTGTATATAGCTCAAGAAAATCCTTAGGATAGTCACTTCCCCAGTCTGCATTGAGTGTAAGTTCTTCAAAGAACGGTATAGAACCGTATTCCCCGAGCAGGTTTCCAAGGTTTTGTTTTAAAGTATTGTCATAATCGAGCACTTTTAACCTATCATTTTCAACTGCCAGCGAATTGCTAATATCCCTGCCCCATGCGCTTTTCCCGGAGTGTGAATCGAACACGGATAGATTTTCAAATACCGTTCTTTCTTTACGCTTTATTTTAAGCGGTATTTTTATAGAACCGCCAAGCTCTTTGATATCTTCGAACTCCTGTTTCAACATATTGTTGTAATTTAAAATCACGGGGATTGATACGTCGTATTGTTTTGAGATTATCTGCAGGGTATCGTATTGCCTTATCTGGTGATCTTTTGCAATTATTAAATTTCCGTTATAGTCTTGCCTTAAATACATATCGAATTCTTCCAGATTCATCTTAAGAAATTTATACCTATCCCTTTTCATTTTAAGAATTAAGATAAGGTCTTCTATCCCTTTTATGAGAGAATTGTAATCAAAATCATTTAGCACAACATCATTTTCATCCATAGATGTTACCTGGTAATAGGTTTTGAACAACACATCATTTAACTGAGCAATTGCATCATCAAAAGGTTTAAAATATTCATTTATTGTCAGCATTGTTAAACTCTTAGTTTAAAATTGGTATAAAGTTTTTTCCTTCACTGATTAAGGACCCGAGAGGATTTGACGACCATGATAACCCCCCAATCAATGAATTAAGATTTGCGTCCATAATTTTGGATTGGTCAATGAATTGTTTTGCATAATCAATTCCTGTTTTAATATCACCAAGGAATGACAGCTTTGATTTAATATCCTGCACAGATTTCCATAAGTTTTTCAGGTCTTCATTGTTATTAAGAATATCATCAATGTAGTTCTGGATATGTTTTTCCAGGTCTTCTTCTATAGAAGGCAGCTCAATAGTTTTCCTGATAAGCGTTACAAGAAAATCCTGGCTTTGTACAGCTATAAGCTTATTCAAGCCAAGCATGCTGACCTCATACATTTGCAGCTTTGTATGTATGTTTGCATCTGAGGTGGCAAGAAATTCTTTAATATCAACTTCGCCCCAGAAATGGTTTACCATATCATAAAAATTAAGTCCATATATGCAACGGCTTTTATCTGCAAGTGTGACATCTTCAAGCGATTCTGATATAGACTGCACTTTATTGAAAAGCTCATCCCTGAACTCTTTAAATCTCTCGAACCCGGTCCTTACCGATGTGCCTCTTCTTAATGCGTAATAGCCGAACGTCCCCTTCATTTCAATTCTGACAGGAGCTAAGCCGCCTTTATCTGTTAAATATGAATCACCAAAAAATTTTGTATTTGTATTTAATGCTGTATGTGAGTATTTGATGGAAGTGAAGAGACGGTCAAGAACAACAACTTTATCCTGGACCGGTTCTCCTAAGCTTTCATTTCCTTTATCATCGGTTACAATAGGAAACTTAATTGCTTCGAATACAACGTAATTTAATTGAGGAATTTTTAATAAAGCCATAATTAAAAAATTAATCCAAATAAAAAAGCGGGCACATCATATGCCGGCTTAAGTGAAACATCTATTTTATTTTTTTCAATTGAGTTTATTGATTTGAGAACGCTGCCGGCTTCAGCTTTATTTTGTCCTTTTTGCCCCCGGACCTGTGGGATTTGAAATTTTGCGGTTTCTTTAATTTCTGTTTTCATTTTTTTGCTGAAGTATTAACGACATTACAAAAATAATATCTTCATCAGTTCCGTAACTTTTTTTTGGAGACGAAATTAGAATATTATTTATTAATTTTATTAGATAAGAAAAAGGTTATGATAACAAAACATTAAAACTGTTTTTTTATAATAAATTGCAATAAATAAAGTAGAATGTAAATAAATCATGGCTAATTGCTTCATCATGATTTATACAAGAATAATAAAAGGAGATATTAAAAGGCTTCGATATTATAATATCAACGAAAGATAATAAACGCGTCTAAATTTTTTGACTTTATAATCTTATCAGAATTTTAATCCTAATTCAGTACCGGTACCACCCGAACTAACATTTCCTGCTGTGGGGGCTTGACCACCTGCGCCATGAGCATGAGAAATATCACCTTCCAGCTTTGTTTTTGCAGAATTAAAATATTTTAGAATTTGAGTTGCTATTGCATCGGCTTCTTCTTTGCATAAACTGCTTATATTATCTATAGCATTACTTTCATGAATATTCGATAGATTTTCATTTTTTTCTACTTCAACACCAATGGTTGTAGGAGTAACATTATAGCTGCTTCTTTCCATTCTGTACTCAAAAAGCAGTCTCCACAAATTATTAAGAAAAAATATTTTATTAGATGACAAGCTGCCGTTTGGATATTCATTTACTTTGGGGGGATTTGGGTTTGGGACAATTTTCATTCTTTTGCTAAATTATTTATAATATATTTTTAATACAAATTTAATATTACCAATAGTTCCAAATTATTTTTTTAGAGACAAATTTTAATTTGTAATAAAATTTTTGGGTATAAATAATGAACCCGGCATTTTAGCCGGGTTAAAACTGTAAATCTATTTAGATAAAATTTATTTCATAAGTACCATTTTTGCAGTAGCAATATTATTTCCTGATATTAACTTATAGAAATATATTCCGGAAGATAAACCTTCGCAGTTTACATCGACTTCATATGTTCCTGGATTCAATTTTTCGTTAACAAGGTCAAACACTATTCTTCCGCTTACATCATAAATTAAAAGCTTAGTATCAGATGCAGATGCTATATCAAACTTAACCTTTGTTACAGGATTAAACGGATTTGGATAATTATTATACAACTTGAATTCAGCAGGGATTTCAGTAGATAAATTTTTTATACCAATCGGAACTGTAGAGAAATTCCAGACAGTTGACCAGCCACTCACTCCACCGCTATTTTTCGAGCATACTCTCCAGTAATATGTTTTATCATTTTCCAATTTCCCATTAGGTATATTGAATTGTGAAGTAGTTGTACTATCATTTACAGTGTATGAGCTAAAACCGCTGCTCAATGATACCTGTACTTTATAACCTGTAGCATTTGTTATATCAGACCAATCCAACAGTGGCATTAAACCAACACCGGTTGAGCCATTAGCAGGAGAAAGAAGTGTTGGAATAGAAGGACTGGCTGGAATCGTAGAAAAACTCCATACAGACGACCATTCACTGGTTTCGTTGCTATTCTTCGATGCTACTCTCCAATAATAAGTTGTATTATTCTGCAGCTTGCCTGAAGGAACATTATATTGTGAGATTGTAGTACTATCATCAATTTCCGGATTATAAAATGAGTCGTCATTATCTACCTGAACAAAATATTTCTCGGCATTTGCTGCATCAGACCAATCAAGCAATGGAGTTAACCCAACACCTGTTGAATTATTAGCAGGAGTTAAAAGGTTAGGAATAGCCGGCGGTGGAGGACCGCCGCCGTTTGTAGTTTTAAACAACATACCATTATTTCCACATACAAAACCGGTATTTTCGTTAACAAAAAATATATCATACAAATCATATTGCGCACCTGTGTGTTGAACAAACCAGTTTAACCCACCATTGGTTGTCTTAAAAACTTTTTCTCCGTAATTGGCTGTATAACCCGTATTTGCGTTAACGAAATGGAATTCTACTACATAAAGTCCGGCACTTTCACACATAACAATCCAGCTATTACCACCATCTGTTGTTCTATAAATGTTTTCAGCTCCTGTAAATCCTGTATTGGCATCGAGAAACCAAACAGCATTATGCCCTTTATCTTCACCTAATATTGTTTCTATCCAGTTTGTCCCGCCATTTGTTGTTTTAAGGAATACAGTTGTAAAATTGGGGTCTCTCCATCCAATTGCATAGCCAGTATTCGCATTTACAAAAAAAATATCACCTAAGTTTGTATATGTAGGAGATGTACTTTGCATAACCCAGTTCGTTCCGCCATTGGTAGTTTTAATAATATCATTTCCACTACCACAAAACCACCCTGTTGATGTGTTTACGAAAAATGCTCCATATATATTTCCGGTTGATGGTGCACTTTGCGTTACCCAGTTTAGACCAAAGTTCGTAGTTTTGACAGGACCAGCATTCCACCCAGTATTAGGGTCTGGAAAATACAATGCTTCTCCTCCTGCTACCGAAGATAGTGTTGTCCAGGTTTGTCCTCCATCAGTGGTTCTATATCTGCCAACAATCCCATTATTTACATCCTTAAAATAAACACAACGTAAAGTTGCCGTGGCTAAAGGTAACGTTGTAATTTTTTGCCAGTTTTGGCTGAAAGTACTTGATATAAAAATGAACAGTAGAAATCCATTAATTAAGAAGTAATTAATTTTTTTCATGGTTAAAAATTTTTAGTTAAAAAATCTGCAGGATAAACAGGAATAAATACAAATTAAACAATAATTTATAGATAAACAATAAAAAAAGTCGCAAAACAATAATTTTGCGACTTTATACAATATTAAATGATTAAATGTTCTATCTATTGAATATTCTCAGGGTCTTTTGGCTGATTTACTATTGAAACATTCGAAGATAATACTAAATGAAGTTTTTCATATACATCAGTATTCATTTTTATTTTATCATCTGCTGATACTGTACATATAGTACTTCCACCCTGATACTTTGTATTTTGCCATATGTCAATTAAATTAGCTAACAGATGAACTAATGTTTCCCCCATCACAGCCCATTGGTGCTTTATTGCGCTTTCATCACTGGAAAACTGCCCTTCATCTTTAAAATCATCTGTATGAAATGGCTTTTCAATTCCATGTTCTTTAGCGTCAGTAGGTATATCACTTAGTTTTGGATTATAAAACGTAGAATTTCCTAATATAATCCTCTCTGCATTTATGCCAACTTCCTTTGCTTTGCCGGCATACTCCCTTGAGCCAATAAATATTTTATCTCCGTCAAATCTTATCTGGTTACTATCATTGCCGATGTATGCATTGCCCTCAGAATTGATATACACCTCCGCATTTTTACCCCGCACATTGAGATGATACTTGATTGGCTTATCTTCTTTTCTCTCCAATTCTATAATCATATCACCCTGGGGAGTTATGTTCCTGGTTATCTTAAACTCATCATTGAAGTTATTATCAACTTCCCTGTTGGCAGCTTCAAATCCGGAGTTCATTGCAGGATGAAAATTCTGCTGAGAGCTTAACGACTCATGGCAGCCGGTAATTATCGGCTTGGTCGGGTCACCGTTCAGGTGACTGATAATAAGCTTGGCTCCTTCGGTTATTACCTTGCCATCTTCGTCGAATTCCCATGCTTTGGGAAAACGCTTGGCTCCATCCTTACCCGAAAAATTCTGCCACTGGATGTTTAGTTGGTCCTCTGTATAGATGTTACCGTTGTCATCTATGAGGACGAGTTGTTTGTTTGATTCGTTTGACATAACCCTGTTTTAATAATTCAAGTGCTTTATTATTATAAATTTAAATGTTATTTAATATTTATTTTTTTTATTGTTTATTCTAGAACATCTGTTCCATCCATCTTCAATAGCTATTTGATCAAAAGGGTCGTCCAATAAACCGCCTAAAGATTTGTCACCTCTATCAAAATTTAATGCATTGTTTACATGAGCTCCCAGCTTTGCTTCAATTAATGGTATACCCATTTCACATGCTGCATATGCCCAAAGAAAATTGCCTGCATCAAATGCATTATACACCTTTGGCTCATCTTCAAATACAATAAAACCACCTAAATCTGCTCTAATAATTTTTTTATCTATACCTCCACTTGTCATTAATGTAAGTAAATATTTACCATAAAAATCTAAATTACCCCAGTTAGATTCAATTATAAATAGTATTTCTTTGCATATGACTCGATATACATTATATAAATAACTATAAATTTCCGAGTTTGACATCCATTCAATTATTTTGTTTTGAGATACATAATGAGCCCACTGTGCTTTTTCAGGGTGCTGATAATCTATCCAAATATTTTTCTCGATGAGGGCTTTCATTCTTTCTCTTGCATCTTTCTCTGTATCATTAAAATCATATACTCCAGACAAATCAGATCCACTATTAATTATTAATTTATTACAATTTTTTTCTTTTTTTTCTTCATAACGACCATATTGATCTAAATAGAAATAATAATATTTTTCTTCACTATTTTCACCACCTGCACCACCCGTTCTTTGTTTTTTCTCGGACCGTTTATTTTGATATAAAACATATAAATTTGCTAAAGCATTTCTTTTTATAATATTCTTATCTGTAAAAGCTATTTGATTTGGTTTTTTATAATTCAAATTTGATTAAATTTATTATTTTTATTGATAATTCATATAATAATAATTGATATTTTTTCAACACCTTTTCTTTATTATTATTTAACCCCATGTATAAAATTTCTAGATTTGTATCTATTTTTTGCTTTGTTCACATTTATCTTCTTCATTAATAACATCATCCAAAGTTTTGTCCCAATATTCTTCTTCAGGATATGTTATAAACAAACCTGAATAGTCCTTATTCATAAATAATTTCATAGGGGGCATACCATCTGAATAGTATGATGTATATTGTATATAACGTGCAAAATGGTTTCCGTTATTTTTTAAATCATAAACTGCAAATGGAACTCCATTTCCATAAAATGTAAGATACAATGTGCCCATTACAGCAAACACTTTATCTTTATTATGTGAAAATTCTCTTGGTCTTGTATTACGGAGATCACCTACATATTTCACTTTATCATTTAATTTTTCCTTGAAACAAGATAATTTGTGATGATATTGAGCTTGTTTATCTATAATCTGATTAAGCATATCCTTATAACCAGGCGGATAAAGATTTTCCGGTACATGATCCTTATATTTGTCCGTTCCTGTTTTTACCTTTACAATTTCATTTAATTCATTAAATTTGGTTTGTATTTCGTTCAATGCACTAAAGTTTAAAAATGTATATTTTATTATTGAATCATCAAGATTCTTAAAATATATAGGCGGAAAACCAGATGGTATGCCAACATCCGGATAATAAGTAAAATGGTCGTCTTTCTCTTCTTTAAACGGATGTGAATGCATTTGGAATAAAATTTTCGCATCATTTGATCTTAAATTTAACTTTGGGGCGGGATAAATTAAAGTTTCCGTTATTAATGTTCGTTTCGTCACTGGTTCATTTTTATTTATTCCCCATTCGTACGTCGCTTCCTGGTTATAATCTTCTCCATAGTCATAATAATCGAAAGATCTTTCAAAAAAATCCTCTTGAATATTGTCATAAACTTTCTTGAAATGTTTAAAAACATTATTTGGCATTGGAACAATATCAGGTTTGGGAATATCATTCATTTTTTGCAAATAACTTTTTAAATCCAATATAAATATTCTCAATTCATTGTAATTTTCAATAGGTAATGGAGTTTCATTGCCTATATTTAATTTCTGATATTCTTTAGTATTAATTGACCAAATATTGCCAGTAGAAGATCCCTCTCCTGCTGCACTTATGTAATTATCTGAAGAAATACTATTTTTCCCAAATTGAAAAGGACGTTCAAAAATACCATTTTCGACCATTTTAAAAATTTTCATCTTAAATTTCAAAATATTAACTGTATCACACTTCTATGTCTTTGTCTCATATCATCCGTTATCGTACTCACTCCTTTGCATAGTTTCAAATCTTCGCCATCACTTTGATTTGGGCATGCAATAATTATCTTCGGCATTGCACCCCTGGATAAAAGCAATGAATATAACCTGTTATCCGGCTTTACGTTACCTATTTCTTTACCCATGATATATGCTATCAGCATTGTTGTATTTTTTACTGTATCGCCATTAACCGTTATATCTACAGCTTTGCCTTGTGAGTGCGGTGTTACCTGCTTATTGGGGTCATTTTCAATGTTTTGCCCGTAACCTGTTACAAGTGAAAGTATCTCCATCTTGAACGGGAAACCGAGACTGCCTATGCCTTCAAGAAACTGGAAGACTTTATCATCTATTCCGCTTCCACCTTCAATCTGGCTTTGTATATCCGGTATGTAGCTGCTGAATGGCTTTTCCGAACACGATGAGCATCCTCCCATGCCTTTAAGGTTTTTCCTTGAACTCTCTGCATCAGGTGATATATACCCGGAATATTTTGGTTCAAGCATTGGCTCTTGGTCCGGCTCCTGACCCGGTTCAGCCGCTTCTGCCGGGTTATTATCTTCACCGGGCATTTTATTCGTTACTTTCTGCCTGTTCTTATTTCTTGTGTTCAGATCGCCAATGCTTTTTATTGCATCATATTTTATTATGTTGTGTGCATTAGTGTCTTCAGGACTGCCTTCAAAGCCGGCTCCAAGTCCATCATCATAGGTTTTATATGTTGTTCCAAGCTTAAGGTTTTCGCCGCTTCCGCTGTTTACTATCGACCTGTAATCTTCTATATCCTTCGGATTTTCTCCTCTTACTATCTCAAGTGTCGTCTCATATTTTAATCCCGCCGGTGTAATCTCATACCGGTTCCTGACACCCTGCACATATGCATATATCCCGTGATGTCCGCCTTTGGAGAGAGCATCAGGCATATATATCTTATCACCTATTCTTATATCCTGGTTACCTTTTATTATCATAATACCACTCTCAAAAATATCATTGTACCTGTACCAATTGAATATCCGCTCCCTGTTGTTAACATATTCTGCAGCACTGAATATGTCTTTTTCATCAACACCGGAAATCGAGTAGTTTTTCACACTTGAAGCATTTAACTTATATGAAGTATCCAGCAGGTTGCTTTCTACATTAAAAGCTCTCAATCCGAATTTCCTTATCTTATATCCATCCATCAATGGATATGAATATCCCATAAACGAAGAACTTTGCCCCGTATCTTTTCTTGAACGGATAGTGATATAGTTTATTACTTCGTCATCAAAAACACCAAGAGCTTCCTGCAAAATATCTTCATCATGTATCACATGGTACTGCTCGTTTGTCACCATAGTCCTGTAGAAGGAATCGTTTCCATCCCATGTCCAGGGAATCACCATTGATTTATTTTTCTCATCATCCGGATTATTAATATCTCTTTGCCCGTCAAACTGTGCAGGCAGAGGGTCTGAAATCTTTCCATCTCTATCTATACCCGCTAATGTAACATTTGTTGTCACATTTCCCGGGTTTTCGTTTCCTTCGGAATCGGTAAATACAATGTCTTTTCTTGCAGCACGGGGATAGATAACCTTATTAAAGCTTATCAGACTTTTCATTACCTGCGGTACGGCAGCTTCAGCTTTTGCTTTAGCTGCTTTATCATCACTGCTGCCGGTTAAGCTTGAGAGCATTGAACTAACTTGTGCCTTAGCTGCTGCTTTTGCCTGAGATGCTGGTTTAGCATCGCTGCTCCCGTAAATATCTTTTATCCTTATGACATTATCTGCCGTACGGTCATATGGTTTTGGTCTGAGAAAAAGGCATGGTCTTGCTTCACGTCCTGATTGAATATCCACCGTCACAGTATCTACAAACAATTCATAAAAGTTTTCATCAATACACAACAGCATTGAGTTCCATATCTTTCCCGAGATCTGCGAAACAACGGAACCGGTTACCCTGTCACCAAGGAACGCTTTTAAATCACATATAAAATATTTGCCAAGCTTACCGCTATTTACTTCTTCATTTGGCGGACCATCGGAAACATCTGTAAAGGGAACTTCGATATGAGCAGCAGGAATATTTTTCAGTATAAATAATAATGCACAGATTGGATTATTGAACAGTTGAGAGCTTTGTCCAAGCAGGAGCTCTCCCATAAAAGAAAGCCGCTCTTTGCCCAGTATCTTGACTGCATATTCATTGCTTGCAAGCTGGGGTGAATAAACAATGCTGTCTTCAATCAACAGCTTGGCAAAATCCCTTCCTTTAATTGAGAGATTCCTGGTGTAATTATCCGTGCGTATACTTTTTGTTTTATCGGCTGAATCAATAAGCCCAACCATTAACCCCGGTTTGGTTATTCCTATTTCAATAATATCCATAGTATCAATTGAAGTATAAAACTTTTCTGCAAGATTGAAAGAAGTAATATTATCTTTGGAATTTTTCGGGCTAAGCTCAATGGTAAATGTACCTGCCGGCTGCTTTAAGCTTTTATATGTTTCTATCACTTTCACGTAAGGTGAAAGGTCAATATTTTTATTTTTAATTTTTACAGTGGGCTGTATATGCCGCACAGTTTTTCTGGTATCGGCAAAAGTCATTTTATAATTACCCTCGGGTTTACATTATCGGTTGTTAAATTAATTCCTTGTTCCAGTGTGGCAAAGAGATTTACATTAATATCATACGGAGCAGAGCCATATCCTCTCTGCTGTCCAAATCCCTGCCCGTTATTATTACTGTATATACCTGCGTTTGATGCTTTAGTAACTGATGCACCCATAGCGATAGAGGCATTATCAGAAATTGGATACGCTTTTAATTGTTTATCTTTATTGAAAATAGAAGAAATTGCTTTATGACTCTTAAGATTGCTAATGGATGGAATATCTTTTGCCTGAAAAGCTGAGGTTTTAATACCAACCTCACCTCTGCCTTCGTCGTTCATTTTTTCAAGCATATTGAAATACTTTTGTGTAGCTGCAGGGTTCATCACCATTTCGTGAGGATGGACAATGCCGGTTTTTGAACCGGTGTAACCACCTTTATCGAATTTATCACCAACCTGATATATACCCGGAGCAACTTTATAAGACTGTGGAACTTTCTTCTTTCTCTTATTTTTTGGTTTCTCTTCTTCTCTCTTATATTCCTCTTCTATCTGTTTATATTGTTCTTCATAATATTCTCTTGGTTTATCTTGAAGATTATTTTGGATCACACTATTTGTTAGAGTGGTTAAGTTATCTTCTGATTCTGGAAGTTCAGGAAGCTCTGGTAAAAACTGGTTTGCTATATGAATACCTGTTTTTGAAGCACTGTAAAATTCTAATATTGGTCCAATAAAGGGGATCTTCCCCAAAGTTTGACCAATTACTATGTCTTCCTTTATATCATCATCTATTTGTTCTGCAAACTCTCTCCAGCCAAGATGTTTCTTACCTCTTCTAAAGAATGGATCATCTTTGAAATGTTCCCAATCTTTATAACCAAAATTTTGTATATCAAAGATACTAAACGGATTACCAATTTTAATACCATTTTCCTCAAGTTTTCTATGAGGCCAGCTTAACCAACCATCATTAGATTCTTTTTCATCATCATCATAATTCACATAGTGTTTTTTTACTATTCCCCATTTTTCAATCTGCCTATAAGGCCAACCCATTATATTTTCAACTTTTTGAGAGAAAGTCGGTTCTTCACTTTCATCATAATTTGTATTGTAATCTGCGTTATTGTTGTTTATACCTCTACCTTCCTTATTCATATTTTCAAGGGCCGTATAATATTTCTGTGTAGCAGAAGGATTCATAACCATTTCATAAGGATGTGCAAGACCCATTTCATTACCAGTGTAGCCTCCTTTATCAAATTTATTACTAGCCAATTGTTTCCATTTATGTAAGACTTTTTTATCATCGTAAGAAATTACATCCCCATTAGGATGTACTATATACTGGGCGCCAAATTGCCATGAGAAGGATAGGTCTGCATCTGAAGGACCATTATATGTTTCATGGTTATGAACATTAAATCCCCATTGGGAATCTTGGGGGATATAGGGACCAATCGTTACTGATCCTCTTATTTTTGATTTGTATTCCTTTTCTGATACTTCATTTCCTCTTACCCAATTAAATCCTGTATACAATGAATATATATTAGAATACTCCAAATCAAGTTTTTCCCATGGTTTATATTTCTTACCTTTAGGTCTCATGAAATTCATTTGCTTGGTTGTCGTGAGGTAATCTCTAAAATAATCCTGTGCAAATTCACTATTTGCAATATAGTCTGGATTTGTGTTTCGGTTACTTAATTTTTTTAGTTCATCTATCTCATCTTGTTCAAATGGAACTGAATAACCTAAACTTCTTAGCACTCTTATTTGACTTAGTGGATTACTGTAATTCTCAAGTATGCGGGGAACTGATTGTTCCTGAACACTTTCTCCCCATAACATTGTAGAACCAAATTTTGAGTATGCATTTAAAGATTCATCTTTTTTTGATTTTGCGCGTTTTAGTCCTTTTAAATTCTTTTTTTTACCTTTGTATATTGCCCCGTGTGATATATTTTTATTATCGTCACCCATTTTCGTATTTTTTTAAGTATTTTTTATACATGCATTCCAAAATCTTCCCTCATCATCTTTATTACTCTTTCTCTTACCAGGTCTTCTTTTTCTTCCTGTGTTAACTCTTTACCGTAAATCTCCTTTTCCAATACTGATCTGTCGTGTCCGGATTTATCCAGAGCTTGCTTTAGTTCTTCATCATCTTCAGCTACCCAGTTCTTTATGCTTTGGATTTCCTGCTTAAGTTCTTCTTCAGATTTTTCCATAATTGTTGCTCTTTCCGGAACACCAACGCCATATCTTTCCTTAAGCAGCTTCTTTGTAAAACCGGCAATGTATCTTGTGTAATCTTCCAATGCAGTTTCCTTAGTCAGCATAAGCCATCTTTCATCATTACCGGGGATGTCATAATGCTCCTTCCACCATTCGGGGATGGTATCCAGAGCATTCATAACACTTGATGCATCGGCAGAGAATTCATACTCATCTAAATACTCACCCTGCAGCCGGTTCAGAAACGCGTGGATTTCCTCTATTGTCTTGTTCAGTTTCGGTATCTCGCTCCGGCTTGCGAAAGTTATCAAGAGCGTCCTCGAATACGCTCCTGATCTCCATAAATGTTATTCCATCCAGTTCATCAATGTTTAAATCATCAGGTGGATTAACTAACAGTGTTTTGAAAATCCCATAGAAGTAAGCATTGTCCAGTGTACGCTGGTATTCTGCGTACATTTTATAATCCATTGATGAAGTATCAAGCTTTATTGAACCTTCTTTGCTACCTTCAACAGGTTTTCCACTATCATCTCTTTTTATACATTTATCGAGATAAATATTTCTCTGAGCTTCAACTTCTATCAGCTTGGAAAGCCCCCCGCCTGTGAACCCGGCAGCTCTGTCTCTTATCATCTGCTCTTCCAGAATTGTTGGTCTGGCATAAAACTCATACTGCCGGTCCGCTGCTTCTATTTTAATTATTTCTCTTTTCAATTATTTGCAGTTATAATGTTTTTGAAATTATTTTTCAAAAGATACATTTGCCTGTACATCACCCGGGTATCTTGCATCTTTAACAAGTGCTTTATATTCTTTACCCGGTAATCTATATCTGTAGGTAAGATTAACCTGTCTTGAAGCAAGTGTATTCGGATTGAAAGCACCTGACTGTCCGATTACTCTTACACCGTACCATACATTAAGCACAGTACCTTTTTGCGGATGATCATCACCAACAACTTCAAGCATTGTAATTTCGCTCTCATAAGGTAATGTCTTGGCACTTGGCAAAGCATCTCCGATTCTGAGCACTTCAAATGTACCTAATGTGCCTTTTCCAAGCTCATGAAGCCCAACGACCTGCTCCTGCACGAAATATGTATTGTATTCGATCACAGGAAGAATGTTGTAATTTTCAGACCAGTCGAAGCTTGCACCTCTTGCAATAAGGTTATCTGTATCCACATCTGTTGGGAGAATGTGGTTTTTTTGCAGTATTAGGTTTAAAGAATTCCCGGAGAAAGCTTGATTGTAGGCCGGGTTTTTCTTATCACCCAGGTATTTACTGCCCTGGCTATTGAATCTGAGATTCTCGCCGTTATTTGTTGGAGAAAATAGACCTCCCATTTTTTAATATCCTTTCTTAGTTTTAAAATTTGATAGTTCATTTGTATTTTAATTAATCCAGTGAGGGAGATATTACGAATATCCTGGTTCCAAAGAAATCTGTCGGGTCATCAACTTCAATCTGAATCTCAGGCAGCCAGCCGGCTTCACCACGCTTTATTGAAAGCACTTTGAAATCATTGATTAAACCTGATGCAACGAAATTATTTCCAGTCTTTACACAATATGTTTCGACTTTCTTTCTGGTTACCTGGTCAGAGCCGACTAAATCATTATCAAGCCCTTCAAGTAAGCCACGGAAGAAAGCATCAGCAAGGTCTCTCGGCATCTGCAGATAGGTTTTTTTATCCTGAGCATTCCAGACATGAGTTTGATCCTGGTAAGTATTAATACCTCTGACAATCCTGTAACCTGAAGGGAATTTGTCATAAGTTAATATACCTTTTTTAAGAAGTGAAGTAATTTGACTATTGGACCAATCTCTTTCAACTGATGAGAAATTAAGTTGGTCTCGTGTTAAATTATGATTAATTCCATAGCTCATTTTAATGCCAAGTACTGATGGTGCAAGAGTAAGATAAGCCGGAAGACTATCAGCTCCGCCGCCACATAAAATGAAATCGTCTGAGTTCAAATCTGAACCTCTATCAGTTAAGTCTGATACTTCTTCACCAAATGCAGCACCTGCTATTACACAAATTGGTGATCTTTCCTGGGCTCTCATAGTAACTGCAAGATCGCGGAAATAACCATGCACTGTAACATCCGGACTATCAACATATACTAATCTTATCTTTACTTTATTAGCATTGATAAAATCCTTCATCCAGTTTGGAAAGCTATCACAAATGTTTGAATAGTTACTATTTGATGCTGCTTCAACGTTATCAGATAAACTTTTACCTTTCTTATCTGTAATTGCAATGTCCTGAAGATAAACACTGGTTGTGTGATCGTCTAAAGCAATGGCTGTATCATCTGTTAATGTTGCAGTAACCAGATTAGAATGTTCATTCAACTCGTCAACAATCTGGGCATTTGTTAGTGAAGTTGCCCATTTAATTGTTTCTTTATTATCTTCATCTTTTTGGAATATTCTTCCAAAGCTGGTAACGGTTGCCGCAGTTGCTATAACTGAATCGAATGTTATCTTGTACCCTTTTTTATTTGGGTCCCAGTTACCATCAATACGTTTTATTTTATATGGATCGGGACTTGTATCTACATTAGAAGTCAAATACACATCCATTCCTTCGCTCAATCCATTAATCGAATTGACATAAATGAAATATGTACCGGAATCTTCGACAAGTCTTTTTACATTTTTGGGTGGTATTAAAGTTAAGGTTTTCGAATTTTCTTCGTTTGGTGTATCAATTAATGTTAATGATATATCATTAGCACAAACTCCATACCAATTCTCTTTTGCTACTAATTTTATAGCATCTTTTGGTGTAGGTGTTGTTGTGTCTTTTAATGATGCTTCACAAGCCGTATTGCTCATTGAATTTAGTACGAAGACTAAACCACCACCGTGTTTTGCCATATACTTGTAAGCTTTATAAATATTATCATCACCAAAATCTCTTAAAAGATCATTGCCGTTATCATAAGCCGGCATAAGCTCACTACCAGTTTTTCCAGATACGGAATACGGAATTCCTTTTATAGAACGCCCGATAATCAACCCAACCTGGAAATCAGGTATGTTTGCACCTGAGTTTTGAATGACTTCCAGGATTCCATATGAGCCCGGAATATCATAAGTTTTACCATTAAATACGAAAGACATTTTATTCTCCTTGTATTATTTTTTAAATTATTAGTTCAGAATTGTGACAGAAAAATTATTATGAGTTATTTTTATCAATTCAGAGAAATTGCTTTATTCGTTTAAATAAACTAATCTTCAGGACTGCTCGGGATATAATCCGGTACTATCGGAGCTGTATCCAGAGTTAGCTCATTTGTGACATCAGCCAGTATTGTTACTTTCATTCCGGATGAAAATATTGTATATGTTTCATTGGAATTATCAATTATATTTTCTTTGAAACTGAACTGGGCATCTATTAAACCTGAAAGCAGTAAGTATCTTTTCATAAACAACATTCTGCTTCTGAAAAAATTGTTCAGAATATCCAGCTTGGACAAATCATCTTTGAAATACCAGTTAACATCAATTACTATTTTTTCAATATGACCTGTAACTATTTTGTCATCAGATTCACTTATAGAATCTCCTATGTATCTTTGAAAAACATCGTTGCTTGATTTTTGAACTAAAATCCATTGGGTAGCTTCAGTATCAGTTAAATATTCATTAAAAACTTCTATAAGCTCGGTTTGACCAAGCTCTTCAAGTGATACTGATTGCAGGGCTCTTTCCAAAGCACTTTTTACCAATAGCTTTACATCAAATGTTTTATACTTTGCATTAGATGCTGGAATAGTGGAAATTTCAGCTGGCTCAGAAAGCTCATGTGTGATGCTATTTTTCAGATATATTTGATAGTAATATGTAGTACCGTTTACACAATTAAAATCAATATAAATATTATCTATATATTGATATGTCAAAGCAATCATATCATTAGTCCCGCCCCATGCTGCTAGTTCATTGCGGAGTAGTTCTAATTGCTCAATTTGCTGGGGATTAGGATCTCGTACTAATTCCAGTTCCTCAATTTGTGTCAGTATGGAGAAGTAACTATCCAATTCATTGGAGACAAAAGCTTCAGTTTTTCTAAATAGAGATAAAGAATATTTTTCAGGCAGGATATCCGGAAAATTCCAGCTTAGGGTTAATTCATTTCCATAACTGCCGGTTTGAACGTATAAATTTTCTATTGCATTAACCATAAGTATTAAAATCAAAAATGTTAATACAAAGATAATCTACGATGCTGTTCCATAATTATTTTTTAGAGACAAAATTTAGAATCAAAAGAAATATAATTTTTCAGAGATGAATTGTAAAATAAAAAAGCTGCTTCCTGCGCAGGTGAAGCAGCCAGTAGTAAAATGAAAGGGAATATGAGGGTTATCAAATTACAAAATTTTCAAATCCGGTCTGTGGTTTTAATCTGGTTCCTTTTATTATTTCTAATTATTAATTTATTTTTAAATATTTTATAAATTGTTTTTTTGCTGACCCCGGTTTTCCTGGCAATACGGTTCAGGGGCTCTGATTTATCCAGCTCTTTTTCCACTTCATCGAATTTAATTATTTTTATCAATGCTGCAAATGAAATGGGCTGACAGGATGTTAAGCTGTATACTTCTTTTACCTTATCTTCTCCCAAAATCGATATTATTTCCTTCGCATTTTCAATATTTACATTTTTCGGTAAACAAATATTTAAAATATCTTCATTATAAATGGCAGACATTGTTTTTTTATTAACTTTGAAGTAATATAAGTTTATTATGATTTATAATATTTGCTTCACTTTGATTAACTGTGGTATAAATAACCAGGTCAGCATCTGACCTGCTTGGTATATATATAATTCTCTTATCGGCGCAGCTAATTGCTTTTTCTATATACCAGAAAGTATCCCTGCTAACTGAAGACCTGTTTTCAGGTGTGTATACAATAAGGTCAGCTTCTGATTTACATTTTGTTATATAAACGCGTATATCGGCAGAAGAGAAAGATTCGGTTATATTTATAAAAGGCATAGTATGTTTTGTTATTTTTCACTGTTTTCTATAGAATCTATTATTCCAGATATATATTTTTGCTTTTCGTTCTCATCTTTTATACCGATTGTATCTAGATGTGAATAAATCAGCTTTTTAGTATTGGTTACAGCAAAATTTATATCAGGTCTCGATTTTAATTTTTCAAAAAATAGTACAAGCCCCGCTTCACCGTTTTCATTAAAATTCTTATATAGATCTTCACTGAAAGAAACAAAAGAAGAGTACTTCATTCTTATGCCAAGTCCGGGAATATGAACATAATCAGGATAGAATGCATCAACAAGAAGGTTTTTAAGAATTGTGAAGAATTCGTGATAAGTTGTATTGTGCATGATTTTAGCAGTTAGTTGTTTAATAGACCTCCATTCCAAATATAATAGCTAACTGTTAGTATGTCAAGTCAATAAGTTGTTATATGCGAATATGTTGTTGTTTCAAATAATATTTTACCTGCAAATAAGAAATATCGATAATATTTTATATGAATTACCTGCAGCTTTTCCATGACAGGTTGAGTTCTTTAGCTATTAGCATTTCAATATAAGTAGCAAATATATGTTCCTTATGATATGGCGAATCAGGCTCGTCTCCCGGATCGTCCTGAGAACCTGATATTTTCGAATTTGAATAATATGATTTTTCAAAATCTTCAATATCAGTTATTTTTATTTTTCTTTTTTCAATTAATTTATTTTCTATCAGGCAATGTATTGCAAGTAGAAATTCGTAATCATCATTATTTAATTCCTGTATTTGGATATTTATCGTTCCGTCAGCATCCTTTAGTATATCTCCTGCAAGTGGTCTTTTTAATAAATCTTGTTGTTTCGTAATTATAGAAATTTTCATATGTTATTTGGTTATTTATTTGGTTATTTACTTGGTCGTTTATTCGGTTAGTAAACATATTTTTATTTTAATTGGTTTTTAACATCTTTTTATTCTTAAAGTTTTTATTATTTAAGAGGCTTACTTCTTTTTAACTTCATTTTTTTGTATTTTTTATAGTATTCCATTGTTTCATCATAGTGTACCTTATCAATCATTATTTTCAATTTTTCATTTAGCAGCCTCGCCTGTTCGATCGTTATTCCAGCAATTGAGATATCATGGTCAACCCAGTTAATTGAAAAAATAATCATCTTATTATTTAATTCTACTTCAAGCTTAACCAAGTCATTTGCCTGCATTTCCTCATATAATTCAGTACAAGCTTCAAACCTAAATTTATTTTCATTTAAGCTATTTTGCATCTGTTACTCCTTTTAAAAGCATTTATAAGAATAATATAGAATTTGTTTATTGTTAATTGATAATTATAAATATTTCATGTAATACAACTGAATTAGTTATTACAGTTGTCACTGCAAAAATGATTGGAAGTAAATCAAAATTGATAAATGTTCCCTAACTTAATAATTATTAAAGCTAATAAAAGACCTATTAATGTTTGAATCCATGCTTCTTTAACCGATACCATACCTTTTAAGAAATGAGCTTTGTATTGAGGGTATTTCGTATAAATATTGTATCCATTGCCCCAATTGCCGGTTCTTTCATCATAATCCAGTTTCGTGTAGCCCTTTACAAGACAAAGCCCCCAAAAGTTTGTTCTTAAAAGACCTAACGGGGTCCAAAATCTCCAATAACCCCAGTTCGTTGTAGGTTGATTGGTTACAATATACTCCTCTACATTATAAAAACTATCACAAATATGAAACCATTTGGCTGTATAGAATGCTAAAATTATTGAAATATCAACCTGGAAAAAATAGTACAACAAAACAAATGTAACCGGAATATCTAACAATTCTTTAATTAAACGGTATAGTTTTGCCTGCCATTTGTCCTCTGTAACCTTTAGCCAGTGCTGAATTATTCCGAACCAGCCGGCAAAATCGTATAATGATTGTATAAATGCTAATAAAAATATTTTATTCATGTTAATAAATATAAAATTGGGTTTAGCTATTGAATTATTTTAATTATTTAAATAATATTATTTATATATTTAAACCTCACTTTTTTTGTTGATATTAATTTTTATCAGAATATTTAAAATATCCCAAGAATCCAAAGCTAGAATCCAAAGCTAGAATCCAAAGCTAGAATCCAAAGCTAGAATCCAAAGCTAGAATCCAAAGCTAGAATACAGAGCTAAAAGCCAAAGCTAGTAACCAAAGCTATCAAAATTATTTTTTCATGCATGATAGGTATTACCCTATAGAACATTATAAATCTTAATCGTAAAAAACCTCATATTAAATAAATTCTTTATCATTTTCAGGCAGCTAAAAGAATAAAATTATGTTGATTTATTTTTCGTGGTTAATGTTGATTTAGTTGAATTTTTTAACTATTTTTGTCAATATACTAACAGTTAGCACGTATCTCAATGCAATAATTTGTATCAAGCTATTAATGAGAGAAAAAGATAAACCATTAAATATCGTTAATCCCATTTCACAGCGGATAATTAAAGAACTGATCAAAAGAAATGGCAACGATTCATTATTTGATATCAGCAGCCATATAATGGTTCACCAGGGAACTCTAAGAAGGCGGCTTGAAGCCCGTGATAAAAGCTGGGCTGTTGCCGAAGACCTTTTTAATATAGCTAAATATTTAAATGTTGATTATGAATGGCTCTTAAGCGGAAAATCTAAACACATAGTTGCTAACGACGAAAACAAAAAATGGATGACCCGCGCTTTAGATGCTGAAAAAAGAAATCAACAACTTGAAAAAGATATCAAAAATCTGAAATCTGCTTTACTTAGCTTAAAAAAATTGAAAATATGAAAATAATTCAAAAATTACTTACTTTATTTATTTAAAGAACACTATTTGTTAAAAATATTTGTATAAAATATTTTAACAGTTAACATTTGTTTAATGTAGTTCTGATAGGGCTTGAAATATAGCTAATTAAGTTTAACTGCTACAAGCAAATATTAATAAAATTGTTTCCATTGAAGCCGGTATTTTAATAATGAAATGTGTATAAGTAGAAATATTGTGATATGATTTTTAATGCCTGAGATTTTTGGGGTATTTTACGTAACAATTATATAGCAACTGTTTTGTATTTCATTTTTTCAGTGAATTTCTTTATCAGCCACTCTTTTTGAAGAATAATCTCTGTTTTTTGCAGTTTATTAAACATATATCCAAAATCATCTTTAGAATTGTCTGAATTGAGCAGAATTAATTTCCCCAAGTAGAAAATAAATGATTTATGATACTTTTTTAAATCCTCACTCAGCAGCTCATCATTTCGGAGAAATTCCTTGTAAGTATGTAAATGGTCTATAAGGTTCTCGATATATCCGAGAGAATAATATAATGTTGCTTTTAAGCATTTTGCGTCATATTTAAATATAAAATAGTTTTGCTCGATCCTATTTAAACAATCTAATGCTTTTTCGAACTCCATCTCAGTGTTATAATAAAAAGCCATACCAAAATTATACATGTTTACCCTTTGTTTAGGATCTATTTCCTTTACATAATTTGAGATAAATTCATAAGTCCATGACGATTTTCCTATTCTCAATGAATGAAACAAAATTGCTCTGAACAATGAAACAGGTAAATATTTTGTACGGTCATAAATATATAAACGTTTCTTTAGCATAACTTCATACAAGAATAATAATTCAAGTTTATGCGTGTCATCAGCCGGGCATTGGTTTTCTTTGATATTGCAATAATTAATTAAATTAGAATAATGAAACCTTATTTCATCTTTGCTAAGCTGCTTTGCATATAATTCTACATTGTTTTTATATATCATATAATATTTGTTGGTTTCTTTGTAAATATTCACATAAGTATCCAGAAGATTAATATATAACTCAACAATATAATCAAATTTGGTTTCCTTGATAATTTCATATATTTCTTTAATATTTAAAGACTCCACTAGTTTTGCTATTTTGCTGGTACAAAAATTAATGTTATACTTTTTACAGTTTAACATATATCTTATGTAATTGTTTATTGTATCCATAATGTAGTACATGGTAAGATACACATTTGCATTATTTAATGAATTCAGATGTTTTTTTATATTATTCTTCTTTATTATTTTATCGTTAATTTTCAGGTTATTATAATTATTTACTTCAATTTTAAACATAGAATAGAAAAAATTATAATTGATATTAGATTTTCCTTTCAGTTTGTTTATATTTTCAGTAATTACTTTGTTATATGCATTTTTTAAATTCCTTCTGTTTAAATCATTAAGCAAAATATCCAGTTTATCAATTTCCCTGTTTCCAAGGTTTTCTATAATTAAAAATTCCTCCAATAGCTTTGTAGTCCGGTGAACCAGACTTCTTAATGTAGAATCATTGTAGTTTTTTGATTTATAGACCTTTTGATATGTTTTCCTGCAGTATATATCAAAATCCGAACAATTGGGATATTTCTTTGATATTAAAGAAAATAAGAAACATATTTTTGGATTCTTATTGAAGTAAGGAGAAGATATAAAATTGTTAAAATCCCTGATTTCGTCTTTTGTGAAAGTATCAAGGACAGAAGTCAATATTGTTTGGGACATATTTTACCTCATTTTTGGCAACATATTTCATATGGCTTTTAATAAACATAAAGTTAATTCATTGAAATTCCAATGGATATTTGTTGGCATAACTATTTTAATGTTTGCATTTTTTGCAACAATCTCAAAATTATTTGCTTGCCTGTTTGCCCGTTCTTACAGAAATTGCAGCATAATCAAAGGAGTAAAAAATGAAGACAATAATTATAATAATATTTTTTATTATTGGTATTTGTTTTTATCAATCACTTAAATCCTCTCAAAATGTCAATTTTTCCGTTAACAGATCTGTAAAAGAAAATTTAAAATGTTACACATTAATACTTGAAAGAGTAAACAGAAACGGAGTTTGGTGGATTATTGTCTACGATGATTATTACAGATATATTGATGAATATATAGATCCTATGAATGGTATAACTTAGAAAATTTGCATTATTGATTCGTTTACCTCTAAAAATCTTGAAGAAGACCTTACTATTTCTGATCAGACTTAATCTGCATTACAAAAAGCATTACTTTTTAATGCTTCATTAAGAGCTAAAAACCACAACTATGTGAAATTTAATACCACAATCGCTTTTATAGATATATTATAAGTTCATTATTGTCACCGAAAGATTTTGGGGCAAACACGGTATATAGGGTTCATACCGTATTTGCCCTTTTGCTATATATATCAAAAACGGAAGAATAAAATTACAGTTAAACAAAATTAGTCCCCAAAAATAAATTACGGAACTGCTTCTAAGATTAAATTTGTAACAGACTGATTTGCAACAAAATTTTAGAAAAATTTGTGAAGAAGCTGTTATTAATATTATTAATTGCATTTAGTGTTAGATATCTTACTTCTGAGTTACTTGGCGGCCCATTTATCAGTTTTGACCACTATGATAGCATGGAGTATTTATATACATCGATTAATTTTAATGTATATCCTTACTTCCAGCAAGTATATAATTATCATCATTGGTATGAACGAACTCCTACCTATGTACTTTTCCTGCATATTATACACCGCGAGCTTATCATTCAAATTCTAATTTGCTCATTAAGTACAGTTTTGATGTATAAAATGAATAAATTAGCAGGATGGATTTGGTGCTTTTACCCTCAGGATATTATTTACTCTTTCCAGTATGGTAAAGAGGGTTTACTAATATTTTGCTGTATTGCTGCAATTTACCTGCTCAGATATCACAGAAAATGGTTATTAATAGCTATTCCTTTAATTGTAATTGGATTCAGCAGTTCGGCTAATGTAGTTGGTTCATGCCAACAGACAATGTCTTTTGGGTTTATGAATAACATTTGGGAATTGTGGAAACCTGCTTTCAATACAAGTATCTACTACTCCAAATGGTTCGTTTATATCCAGGCAATACCATATTTAATACTAATGTGGTATTTCCTGCGAAATGTTAATTTCTTCAGTACAGAAATATTTCTTATAATACTCTTTACAATCGTCTACTCATTTATGTATAGCTGTCAGCGTTACAGAGAACCGCTGATGCCCCTGATAATACTCTTTGTTACAAACCATCTTCAAAAAGAAAAAAATACACCTTACCGTTACTGGGGTCACTATTACTAAAAATTGAAATTTCTAATTCAAAATATAAAATATTATGGAAACCAAAACAAAATTTACAAAAAGCTTCATTTTCTTTTTATTAACTGCATTTTTGCTTGTGTTTGCACAATTAACACCGTTTAATTATATCACTATACCTGAGAGTGTAGCCGATACTCAGGATGATAATTATCAAATTTTCAATGCAAGAGATTTAAGCAGTTCGTTTAACGAACGTGGATATTTGAATTCTAATTCAGCCAGTTTTGATGGACAGGAAATAGTTAACGATTATAATGGCAACTTAATGTTCAAAATTCCATTAGGTAAATCGCAGGGTAAAGGTGATTTGAGTTATGAATTTAGTTTAAATTATAATGGAAATATTAACTACACAGTAATTTGTTCAGATATTACAGGCGTAAGTAATACAACCGGGCAGTTACATCAATATAACATTTCAGCACCAGGATGGGTATTTAGCTTTAATGGACTTGCTGTACAAATGCTTAATTTTGAATCAAGTTATTTTACAAAACCGACTAATGGTACTGAGGCAAGAGGAAGATATGTCCATATGCTGGCAAATGGTTACCATATTACAGATATGCTTACAACAGTAGGTCCAACCACTCATGACAAAATAACAATAATGTTAGGAGATGGAAGTACTGAAGTTTTAGAGAATGTACAAACTAATTCATATTCCGGCTGGTATAAAAGTACTTCTAAGAATAATTTTATGAAAGCATTTGTAAAATTTCTGCCCAACACCGATTCCATAAATAATCCTTCAGGCGCTGCAAGAAAAATGTATTTAATGAAAGGTGACAGTTTAACCTATATTTATAATGAATATCCAGTTTATTATCTTGATCACGGACATGAACCTACTGCTCCCTGGTACAAGCCAATGATATTTCTATTATCAAATGTCGCTGACCGTTACGGGCATGAAAAAGATTATAAATTTTTTTATAATGATAGAAATGGCAGCACCGGTGATAGAATTGGCAGACCATGGCTTGCAAGCTACCCGGGGGGTATATTTCTCTATTATGAAATGTGGGGAAGTTATTTAAAAATGAGAGCTATGACACCGGATGGATATTATACACTTTATACGGATGTATTTGGTACTTATTCAGATAATATTCATAATCCAAGACTAAACAGATTGTTAAATCCAGCTGGCGAAGAAATGCAATTTGTTTATGAAGCGTATAATAGAAAAGGTGAAGAATTATACAATTCAGACGAAGGAGACCCAAATATGACTATATTATTAAGTTGGGGAAACGATGCCTTGTACAGACTAACAGGAGTAACTAATTATAATGGAGGAGTTAAAGAATATTCATATGTAAGCCCAACAAGTCTATTGACAGCAGATTATAGCCCCAATCACCCTGAAATCTTTGTACACAGCGGTAGTAATCACTATATGGGCCAAGGCAGAGATTATTTTTTTGCAAATATGATTTCTTTAATTAATGTTAAAGAAAATAATAGTTTAATAAGAACTGAAGCTTTTGAATATACATATACACTTGGTGGGGATAGGCAATGGAATAATGTCTGGTTGATACCAGTTGATTCCCGCGATCTCATGACAACTAAACGAACAGTTACTGCCGGTAGCGGTTCGAATAATAACAATAATACACCTACTGAACAAATAACAGTCCGCAGTTATAAAAACTTTAGGACGAAAGAGACACAAAGCAGCTGGCAAACTGTGGATTATGAAGGGCAGATAAAACTAATTACAGAAGAATATTCACTGCCACTTTCAACTCCTTTTAAAACAATTACACATGGATACAATTTAGGCACAGGTTCTACCGGTGAAGTATATAATGGTACATTCCTTGATTCTTTGCTTGTAGAAAGTTATAACGGAGTCTCCCGTCAATGGGCATATTATTATGTCGGAGGAGGTGATAGCTTAATTACTGAGAAGACTCAAATTGATCCTTTAGGGCTTATAACTCGTACTAAATATTCGGCATTCGAAAAATATAATTATGAAGTATATGAAGAAGGTTCCTTTAAATATCCTGAATTGAACACTCCAGACACAGCTTGGTTATATTTAATTGAACAGCCGTATGAAATAACTATATCTAAAAATAGTATTACACTTCAAAAAAAAGAAATTCATTATTATGATCCCACAACAATTTTTGGTGCAGACCCACCCATAGAAGGATACCCCGGGCAGATTTCAGAAGAAATAAATATTGATCCGCAAAACGAAAATAACAGGCAAACCATCCAATACCAATATTATAGTCAGGATACCAATGGATATGATTTGTATGATTCACTTTCAGTTTATTTTTCTTCCTCTACTGAAGGCAGTCTTTCAGAAATTACTGATGCTAATGGCAATATTACAAAGTATTATTATTACTTAATATCCAGAGATGAAGATGCAACTTATGGTACAGGCGGATCAGGTGATGAAATATATGATGCACCGAAATTGTCATATCATAAGTTGAAAGAACATATAGACACGGTAGAAAAATCTTCAATGTTTAGTATTAATTTTACACATCCATCAAGAATTGACCAATATGTTACTTCCGGAAATATTATCAGACATTATCAGAAATACAATAAAATGGGTCAACCGATTAGTGTAATCAATGAGAATAATTACATCAGTACTTTTGCCTATGGATTGCAAGGCAGACTGGATAAGGGAACATTACCATATGATTTTACTAATATCTCGGATCAGATAGATACGACAATTGATAGCACAGAATCCGAAGTTGAAATAATATGTAATACAATTGGATGGGGAAACTGGGACGATAATTTAAGTGGATACCGTTATTTTGTAACAGATCCCAGTAGTATTAATACTTATTTCTTTTTCGATATTGATTATGATGCAGATGGCGGTGGAGACGATATAAACTGGTGGAGAAATGCGACTATGAAATTGGGTAATGCAAATTTTACAGGCATTTCACATGTGGATAGCGCTTTTGTAGAGTTTGCACCTTCAAATCTATATTGCAAGGTGAACGGTAATTATAGTAATGACTTCTCGTTCAGAATTAGACCTTTAGTCAATATTGGTGAAAATGTAAAAACACTCGGTACCGGCTTGCAAACTTATGGTACCTTAAATTGTTCGCAAGCGGTGGATTGCGATAATCTTGACACAATTTCACATTACCAGAATAACTACAATAAGTTGTATATTACTGATATTTTGAACCAAAATATAGTAGAAGGTGTGGGTGGTAAAAGATTAAATTTGATGGGTCTGCAATTTGATGCCAGCGGTCCAAGTTTAACCAGTGGACATGTAGAAATTAAATGTGAATTCAATAAATGCAGAGTTGATACCAATGTATGGAATGAATACTCAAGACCAAAGGTACATATTTATGCTAAAAAAACCACTTATGACACTACAATATCTATGAAATATAATTCAGGGACAGTTATTTATGGTTACGACGATAAAAATGATTCAATTTTAGTAAGAAATAAAATTGATGGAAGTTCAGGAAATGTTCGTTACAAAAAGACCACAAATTATTTTGATAAATTCTATAAAGTCAAACAAACCAATTTTTATACCGGAAGTGCATCTCCAAGTACTACTTATTCATATTATAATTATCTTGACCAAAAAGGGAGAGTTACGGATGCAAGAAATAATTCAACACGATTTTCTTATAATATGTATGGCAATCTTTCACGTACTGATAATCCGGATGAGAGCTACTCTTTTGATACTACAATATATTATGGCGGTATTACTACTCATTGGGGAAGACTGGATTGTCTTGTGAAAAAGGGAATATACACAGATGAGGTCGGTAATGAGTTTCATAAACATTTTGATGCTGTGGATAATTTAAAAAAAGAGGTTAAATTTATTGGATCAGGGCTTAATATAGATTCATTAGTAACCGAATACAATTACGATAATTTGAATAGAGTAATTGAGGTTTACACGGCGGCGGGAAAATCTATTTATTATACTTATGATTGCTTCGGCAGACAGTATAGCCGAACAACTCCCGATGCAGGAGAAATTAAATTTAAGTATGATTTGAATGGAAATTTGAGGTTTTCACAGGATGCAAATCAAACAACAGGTACAAATCCAAAATTTATTACTTTCAGAGCTTATGATGGCATTAATAGACTGAAATATATTGGCGAAGCTGATAGAAACGACGAATTATACACCTGGTCTTCTCTTGATGGAACAAGCTCTCAATATTTTGAGAACTATTCTTCTTATGCCTCAAACTTTCTGACGATTAATGTTTATGACACTATAACTAATGGATATGAACAATACCCAAGTTTATTTAACATTCCGGGTGATTACCATAACGCTCCAAATTTTACAAAAGGTAGCCTTTTAGCAACTGCTTACAGAACTAGACATTCAGATGGCTGGAACTTTAAATATTACCGATATGATCCAAGAGGCAGAGTTATTAGAATGTGGAATGTTATAAATGGTTTGGGCACAAAAGTTACGGATTATACATATAACTCAGCAAATCAGGTTGAATCAGTTACATATCAGGACACCTTGAGCAATCCTGATTATAATTATTATACTTATGAGTATGATGATGCAGGTCGACTTAAAAAAGTAAATGCTTTCGGTGACAGTGAGTTTGGTGAATTCTGTAGGTATTCGTATGATGAAAATTCAATGCTAAAAACACAGGCATTTAATGAAAATAGCTATGTAACCGCTTTTGACTATAATACAAGGAACTGGCTTGACAGTATCATTACAGATGATGGGGTTATGAATTACGCTTTATCGTATTACGCTAATGGAAATGTGCAGACCCAAAATATTACCGGTACATATAATGATAATATCGGAGGTACTGACTTAAACTATACATTTACATATGACAGATCAAACCGATTTTTATATGCGGATTTTGGCGATGAACAAAACCATTCAATGGAAACTAAAAATACATATGATAAAGATGGGAATATTCTAACTATGCAAAGATGGGGAGGCAATGGCTCACTCACAGACAATTTTAACTATAACTATATTTCTGGTACTAATAAGTTAAACAAAATTACAGGTGAAGAAACTCAATATTCATACGATAATAATGGCAACCTGACAAGTGATATCATAAACTACAATGGGAACATGATTTATGATTATAGAAATTTGTTGATTGAATCCAGAAACACTACGAGTCCTAATGTTACGTTTTTTACTAGATATTACTATGATGAAGCTGGCAACAGGATTAGAAAATGGACTTATCATTCTACAAATGGCGGTAGCGGCACAGACGGTGGTGATACGTGGGTAACTGATATTGATGAATATTATTCAAGAGATGCTTCAGGTAAAGAGTTAGCAATTTACAGCGGAAGTAATTTGACCCAGTGGAATGTTTATGGAATTGATAATGTAGGAAAAATTAATAATAATAGGGCATGGTATTGTTATGTAAAAGACCACCTAGGATCAATCAGGGCAGTGCTTGATGAAAGTTATTCTGTTGTTTCAGCTATGGATTTTGACCCGTGGGGGTATGAAATCAGAGGTTCAATAAATAATAGGTACAGCTTTACTGGCAAAGAAAAAGATCAGGATATTGTAAACAATTACTTGTATTTTGGTGCAAGGTATTATGATGCTAGGATTGGAAGATGGGGTGGTGTGGAACCGAAATATGATAAGTATGTTTTTATTTCACCTTACTCTTACGCAAATTTGAATCCAATTGTACTAAAGGATTATAATGGGAAAGACTTTTCATACACTGTTAATCAAAATAACGGTAAATATAGTGTTACTATTTATGCACCCTTTTATTACTCTATGAATGGACCAGGTAGTTTCACAACTGAACAAAGAACAAAATTCATTCAGGAAATAAGAAATGCAAGTGACCACTGGAATGATGCAGCTAAACTAGTTAAAGAGTTTAATGGTAATAGTGTTGAAGTAAAGTTTAAGTTTAGTGTAATTGAAGTAGGTAACATACAGGAAAAGAATGATGCAATTGAGAAAAAAAGAACTGGGGAAAATATCGGATTTTCTGATGGAAATAAACCAACAGGTATGAGTGAGAATGGCTTTGCATACAGAGTTAGAAGTGTAGGATTTGAAACATCTGATATACAAAACCGTGGTTCACATGAAATGGCACATGCATTAGGATTACCTGATGCTAAAGATAATCAAGCAGAAGGTACTATAACGTCCTACAATGAAGATAGAGATGTATCAGAAAAAGACGTTAATAATATTCTTAAACAATTAGATTTTGAAAAAGGCAGTGGAATTGTCAAAGGCTGGCAAGGAACTAAAGATAATTAAAAATATTTATATAATGTTCAAAAAATTATTAATATTATCTCTAATTATTTTATTTAATCAAATTAATATTAAAAGTCAGAGTTTGAATTTTAAAACAATTTTGAATCCTATAGAACCTCTATTCTCTGATATTCAAGTTGTTAATGAAAATTTTAACTTTAGTGGATATATGGTATTTAAGATTTTCAGAAATCCTAATACTATGGTTTATGATACTTCCGACGAATATTATACATGTGATATCTTTTGGATTGAAAACATTTCCGATATAATTCATGATGATAAAATATATAGTTATAAATTTGTAACGTTAGGATATTATATATATGTTTTGCATGAAAAAGATAAAGATACAATAGGAATAAATAATATCAAATTCCGGGATGTATATTATAAATATATCTCAGTTTATCAATATAATGAAACTGAGAAACCATTCTTATCACATGCCTTGAAAACAGATTTATTTTATCAAGACATAAAGTTCTGGAATTACAAAGACTGTGATACTATTGGCTATTTCATTTTCAGCAATTCTTTCCCTGCAGTTATATTAAAAGCAGATTATAATTATTTAGACAAGTCTCAAAGAATTGCAGAAGGTCCAAATGGTTTTAAAAGTATATATGTGTATGATTCAAGGATTTTAATTCCAACAAAAAAGACATGCGATTTCCAGCCCGAAAAAAATACTTTCTTAGAATTAAATGGATTTGTTGAATCAAAATGGGCACCAAAAAATCTTTATGTTATTAAATAAGTCATTTGATACTTCATTGATACATATGATAAAGCAGAGCTTTTTAACTCTGCTTTATTTATTCTTTTAAGGAATCTAAAAGGAGATGACTTGTGCCAGGTCTCTAACATGGCATATGACCACAGGAACCTTCTGCTTAGCTTCAGAAGTGTAAAGACAGCCATATATGATGCTCCAACAGAACCGCAGATCCTACATATCTTTTTACAAGCTTTCTGATTCTGTTACCTGCTTCATCATAAAAATATCTTGTTTCATAGACCACCATCACCTCAACCTGGATACGATGAAAATGACGACCCTTACGGATACTGGCAAACAGTAGATGATGAATTCTATGTAAGAGATGTTTCAGGCAAAGAGATGGTGAGCA
>RPQH01000001.1 GCA_003820375.1 Ignavibacteriota bacterium | reverse complement strand
ATCTTGTAACCAATCAGTAATTATTTTTTCAAATTTATTATCCCTTAGTGCATACAAACCTTCCGAAGTTGCAGCAATAATCCCCATTGTTGTATTTGAAAGAGAATGAAGGAGGAGGTTATCTGGAAAATTACCGTGTAAGGAGTATTGGGTGCTATAGAATTTTGTTAAATCGTGATTATGTATAGAATGTAAATAATTAAAACTGTATGTGTAAATTGTATCATTTCTCATGACAATACCATACGGCGCAAGATATTCCGTATTATTGATATTATATTTTTCAATTATATTATTCCTAAACTTGAAAATACCTTTATCGGAAGTTACGAAATATATTGAGCTGTCTGAACCAAGAGCTACATTAATAATGTCATTTGAGATTAACCCGTTATTTGAGTTATAGCTTTCAAACGAATGCGCATCAAATTTACTTACGCCTGCTTTCGTTGCAAACCATATATAACCGGTCTTATCCTGAACCATTGAAAATACATTCGAGCTAGAAAGCCCGTCTTTGGAATCGTAGTGATGAAATGGAATAGTTTGTGTATAAATAACTGATGGATTTATAATAGCAAGTACAGTAAATAAAAATATAATACGGTTCATTATTTAGCTGCTGTAAATGCTTTTATCTTTTCAAGGAAGTCATTAAGGCGTCTTCTCGATATTTCCAGTTTTGTATTATCACACATTATGGCATAACCGCCATCCAGATTAGTATATTCCTTCAGATAATTCAGGTTAATAATGTGTGATTTATGAATACGTAAGAACGCATTTCTATCTAACTGAAATTCAAAATCTTTAAGAGTTTTTGATGCAATTATTAATGGGTTACGACAAACATAAATTTTAGTATAATTATTATCAGCTTCCAATCTTACTATATCTGCCTGGTCAAGTAAAGTGAATCCTTGAAATTGAGGAACCTTTAATTTCCTTGTTTCATCACTATAAGATTTAATATCATCTTTTTTATAAAGATATGTATCAACAAGCTTTTTAACTGCAAGCTGAAGTTCTTTAACACATATTGGTTTTAGAATATAGTCAACTGCACCTGCTTTAAGTGCCTGAATACCATAGTCAGAATGTGCAGTTACAAAAACGACCGAGAAATCACGCTTTGAAATAGTCTCCAGCATGTCAAAACCGTTTATTATAGGCATATTAATATCTGTGAAGACAGCTTTCGGTTTGAGAGAATTTATCAGTTTCATTCCTTCTACAGCTGAAGATGCTTCACCAACAAGTTCAATATCGGGGCAATAATCATTGAGCATGATTTTTAAGTTTTCACGCCCCGGAGCTTCATCGTCTATTATAATTGTTCTTATTTTTGTCATAAAGTAAATTGGCTGCTAATTTAATAATAAATAAGGATATATCATAATTACTTTGATGTCATATTGAAAATTTGAATCAAAAAAGCTATTTCTAAAAACAATGTGGGTATATTTTTAATAGAAAGTAAACAAAATAATTGAATGAATAACCTGCAGATTGTTTAAAAACGAACAAAAAACTAAGTATTTTGATTAGATTTTGAGATTTCATCACACCTCCTGCTTAACTACAGGAGGAAATTAGCATAATACTTTCAATTTTGAAAAAAAATAATTCGATTAGTTACAATTTGGTTACCTTTTAAGATCAATGTAGTATCGAGTACTGTATAATCATTTCCTTTATCGGACCTTAGATAGTTTTCCCTGACAATAGCTGAGATATCAATCGAAAAAATCAGTACGCATAGTACCTGTATTAAAAAAGAATATTTGTTTTCATTTTTATTTTTATATAATTATTGATGATTTATAACTCTACCACCCGGCTGACAATGTAGTCCTGAATATAAATTCTTTATAATTATTCAAATTATATGACCAATCCGTATAAACATTATGCTCCGCCCTCATATCAAATGTCAGGAATTTCCAAAGCTGTGTGTTAGTGTTCAATGACAAACTTATCTTCTTATTATTATCCTTGTCAACTGTTACATTTAATCCTCCGCTGATATTCCACATTTCCTTAAACGTGTAGTTTGGTGCAAGGTCAAATGTTATTACCCTGGTATAATTTACATCTCTTTCAAGCACCTGTATTAATCCTATGCTTGCTGCTACTGATAATGGAAATTTAAACATTATATTCTCAGTCAGTGAAGTTGTTTTAGTCCAGTAGTCATATGTACCAAACAATGTTTTATTTGTATTGTATGATACCAAAGCTGTGGTCTGTAAAGTCACATTACCGAGCTTCGCACTGTAAGTGCTGACAATATTATACAGCCACGTCTTATTATCCATCTTTGAGCTGTCGGTTGTTGTTATCTGCTTGTCATTGCTCTGGAAGTTTGGCATTACCATTATGTTCAGCGTTGGAAGGTTCTTAAAGTTCAATCCAAGCTTCATAAGTATGCTTGTGCTTGATGTGGTAGCGGTTTTTGTGTTAATCAAATTATCACGGTAATTTCTAAAGCTTAATCCTATTATAACTTTTCTATCTAAGAATTTCTGGTCTATTTTGGCTTCAAATCCAAGCTTATCATTTCTGAGTGATGGATTGCCAAGTGTAATAAATCCCGGTCCTATCATCTTCATCTCTGCTGAGATTACTGTATTGGACTGCTCATTAGTAAATGCACCCTTAAACCTGTACATATAATCTGCTGAACTGCTTCCTTTAGGTTTAAACATATTCTTCACCCACTGTGGTATTGCATCACTAATTATATCAGGGTCTCTTACATCTCTTGTAAGCATTGAAAGAACTCCTTCAGCTTCAAGCGATAGCTTATCTTTGAACAGGTTCAGCTTTCCATCCATGCCTACTAACCAGTTCTCTTTAGGTGTTAAAGTAAGATTAGCTGAATCTACTGTAATGGAATTCTCATCATCAAAGGCGTGCATTAAAGTCATAATGAAATGGCTTTTATCCTTCTTTCCTACTCCGAGCCGTCCGGAAAATAGATTCCGTTTAAAAGTATTATTATCTATTGGTGCCTGGTTTTTAAAACCTGTAAAGGCAGTATAAATAATACCCGGATTGAACTCTACATTAGCTCCTGTTACAGGAACACCGCTTATGGTATTTGTTGTGTAAACAGGATAAGTTGTGCCAAGTCCAAGGGACTGGAAATAAGAAAAGAATTTCAGAATACCCGGGAGTTTTTTCATTGCATTATCTTCTGCCTGTTTTTCAATCTCGTCTCTGAACTTTTCTCCCTTATCTTTTATTTTCTGCTCTATATCATCTTTGTATTTTTCCAGCTCAGATTCAACTTTATTTTGAACAATATCCTTAAGAGAAGAAGGATCAAACTGAAATGCCACGCTGTTCATATTCTGCATACTATCCTGGTTCTGTGTGGATAAAAGTATTGGAAGAGAAAATGGCACACCATGAATAGATAATGTAGGGGTAAGCTCAAAGTTCATATAACGCTGCGGTATATCGGAGCCAATTCCTTCCATATTTGAATTCTCACCATAAATTCTGCCTTCACCTCCAAACTTGAACAAACTAACTTTCTTTTTTAGCTGCAGCGTATTTGAACCCGCTATTAAAGAATTTGGATTGTAGCCCAAGTCCCAATCCCAATCCACTTTTATAGGTCTGGGTTTTTTACCGTCAGAGTATTCAAATTCATTTACTTCACTCTCTGTCATCTTTACTCCATTAAGGTAAGCCGTTACTTTCCATGCATATTTTCTTCCATTCTTGAATCCTCTTGACATAAAAGGATATTGGTATATTGTGGAAGAAAGATTGGCTGATTTGTAGAACTCCGGATTAGACTGAAGCGCATCATAAGCCGATTGATTCAAAAGCATTTCAGTAATAGTAAGATTGTATGTTATCTTTCCACCTCTGGGTGCCGGAGACGGTGCAAGCCAGGAAAAGGTAATGTATAAACCATTTACATAAAGATTATCATTGTATTCAATGGCTCTATTCTTACCAACTTTCTTATACGAGTCAAGATCTTCATCCTCCTCTTCTTTCCAGTCTCTGTTCTTGCCGACGTCTTGATCCCAGTCTTCTTTCCCACGTGGAGGTTTTATAACACTGACCTTATTTTCCGGCATTAGTAGTTCAATACCCGAAATTATTTCTACACTATGAGATATACACTCATAGCCAAGTATTTCATTATTATCAGCATTATAAACTGTCAGGCAAATATCATAATCACCTGTTGGTAATCCTCCTGTCACAGATAATGCATCCTCATATTTTTTATTCTTCTCAATTATTTTAATAGGACTGACAACCGAACCGGTAACAACAGTCATCCCGGGCTTGAGAGAGAATATTTTAGTGTTAGCATCCACAATCTTCCCGTCAACTGTGCTTGTAGCAATACCATAGAGATATACATTATTTGTCTCCTGTGAAGTATTGTTAAGCGTCACCTTCCAGAAATCCTCCACCTTGAACTGATACTGCGGCGGCTGACGCAAAGCTACAGTGACTTGTGCTTTTGATATAAAAGCTGTAAATATTATTGTAATTATTAATATATATTTCAGTATTTGCATAATAGATTTATTTATTAATTATTGTTTTTATCATAAGAATACTTTCTTCCCACGTTTTGCCAATACAATTAAATTTTTGAAAATCCTTGATTCAGCTTCAGCGGAATCAAGGATATAATTATACCTGCATATTTATTTTTTTTGTGTATTAAGACAGTAACATAATCCATCAAAATAAAAATAATAATCACAGGTATCAGAGATTTTACAGTCTACCTGTTTTATTTGCAGTGCTTTTTCCGAACCGGCTATAAAGAATCCTGCTGATAATATTGATACATCCGGATTTTCCTTATCAGAACTATTTTCATCCGCATTATAAAGTATCCATATATACCGGTTACCGGCAGTTAACCCGCTCTTTTCTCCGGTAGATGAATAAGATAATGTATTTGTTTCCGAAACAGGGACTTCAAACACAGTTTGACCTTCTGCAAGTATTTTCTCCATATCAATCTTATTACCGTCGGGTTTAGATTTTATTTCAATAAGTCTAAGCATTCCCGATTTTACATATTCAAATTTAAAATCAGGTTTTAACGAAGAAGTTGGATTTGAAAATGTGGGTGATAAAGTTGGTCTTAGTTGTCTTATCCAGTCAAATATTCCTCCGGTATATTTCCCTGGTCTCACGATTATTGAACTTACTATTCTAAAATTAACTTTGCATGAATCGCAGAGAACACCATTGCAATAAGCAAAGAATTTAATCGTATCTGCTATTGATAGATTTGAACTACTGGGACCTGTGAAAAAATGACTAAAATTTTGTCCGGTACCATTAGTAACTGTACCAGAATTTCCACTGATTATTTTATAGCTGTATGTAGTTTGGCATTGAGAACCACCACTGCAGGTGTAATTCGGTCCTGATACATTATAATTTCCAGGTACAAATGTTGAGCCGGAATTACTTCCACATTTAAATTGCCGGTTTAATGTTCCGTTACTAACTATTATATTGCCATCGTATTTAATTCCGCAACCGCATAAACTGTCAGGCTTTGGGATAAATGTAATAGGAACATGTGTGGTGCAATCACCTCGCCATACTTCGAAATCATAAGTACATGTATTTGTTATGGTTTGGTTCAGTATTAAATTAAACGGTCCACTTCCTGCCATGCTTCCAGATGCTCCTGGGCAGCTCGTTGGATTGAATGGATTAGAAATCAATTTCCAATTATATGATCCTGTTCCCGGAAAACTGTTAAGTGTTATACCATTTACTACAGGATATTGACCTGGTGTATAGAATACCTGCGAAGGCGCGTCAATTGTGCCTTCACACTTGGAGCTATCGCAGCACTTAATATAAAATACAGGACCATAACTCCAACAATGACGTGGAGAATCTTCTATGTAAAACTGCCATTTTCTTACTGAATCACATAAGATATTATCAGGTATATTCCAATAATAACTTCCTGTGTTAAGTATTGGTCCTGCTATAAATTGGTATACAGTCCAATGGGTAACATCTATCAGGCTAAGATTTACCATTCCAGATGAGGTATAACCTGTCCAGTTGATTGTAACTGGTTTACCTTTGCAAAGAGTATCTCCCTGATTTGGTGCTCCAATTATTTGAAGTGTGCATGAATCTTTCACACATGCCGGCATCGTTAAACAAGTATCTCTATTACAGCACCAAGTGAACCACATTTGCTGTGTCTGGACATAAATGCTATCATATAAAGTTGTCCTGAAACAAACTTGCTGACCTGAATTTACACCGGAAATATTAGTCGATACCTGACCTGACCAGTTAGAGACAGGTATATTTAATCCCCAAAATACACTTGGATTAAAAACAGCAGATGATGGGGTTTGTGCTGATAAAATGAAACCTTCCATTGTTACAGGTGAGCCATTGTATGCGCTGAACTCATATCCAAAAGACCCGTCAGAATTACACCATAGTGAATCATTTCTTAATGTAATGCAGCCACTGCCCGGAGGTGTTGTACAATTCAAAGATAAGGTGTCTTTGCAAACAACAGAATCTCCTTTCATCCAGTTTAATAAGATTACCTGGGGAGATGTATTATAACCTGTCAGACAAAACTGAATTGGTGTAGTTGCACCAAGTGGTATAAAGCTGGTCTGCCAGTTTATATAATTTACGGTGGCAAAACTATTTGAATAATTAAATGCCCATCCTGTAGCTGCTGAGTTACTTAAATAAGTTACACCCGGTGTAATTATATCCATTCTTACACCAGTAAAGTAATTTGCTAAATAATTATTATTAAGCGTCACATTCCAGCAGCAGTTGCCTGTATTGGAGTAATTTATGCTTACGTTTTCACATACGCAGGGTTTAACAGGGACGCATATTGTATCAATACAGAAACAGCAATTATCAGGAGCTATTGCTTTGACAATCATACAAAATTGGGTTGCACCTGATACATTACCAATCTGAACTGTAAGATTACCCGAGTTACTGCCGTTCAATATAACAGGACTTAATACTAAACTCTGAGGATTAACTGTAGAACCATTGGGTAAAATTGGAGTAAATTCCAATGTTTTTATATCATAACCGGATTGGTTCAAAAATGAAAATGATAGAGTATTATTACTTCCAGTGCAATAAACACTATCAATATTAAACTGCATACATTCTTTTTTGCAATTTAATTTAAGAGTATCTTTGCAGACTATTGAGTCGTTTATAAGCCAGTTAACATATATAATCTGGGGATCGGTTACAAAGTTATCGAGACAGAATCTTGTAAATTGATTAATGCTGCCCTGAAAGCCACCAGGTTTTACAAAAGTAATGTTGTTAGAACTGTTGTTTCCAAAAAACCAACCCATCGGAGGAGACGAAACATTTGAAAATGTAACCGGGTATTCCGTCAGTAACTGTATTCCATTTACCTGAAGAGAGTTTTGGTTATTAAACAAATTGATATTCCAGCAGCAGTTACCGGATGTGTCTTTTGCAGCAAAAATATTTAATGAATCACATGGGTTATTTGTATGAATTGAATCACATCTGTTTCCAAAGTTAATATTGTTAATCGTTTCGTTATACCCGAGAACTATAGAATGCGAACCGCCTGAAGGGAATGTTTGCGTGCATCCGGTTTGATTCGTTTCCGAAACCGTATATATACCTGCAGGCAAACTACTAAAAAAGTAATAACCCCAATTATCTGTTTGAACAGACTGTCCGTTGGAAAGATTTATAGTCCAGTTAGGAAGCATTGGTTCGCTCGTTTGATAAATACCGTCACCGTTAATGTCATTCCATTTATAGCCGTTTATTGAACCTGTGGGACCAGTGCATGGGCAGCATTCAGCTGAGATTTTTCTTAATCCTTTTGTTGCTTTTACAGTTCCTACAATAATTACACCCGTTTGAACACCATGAACATTCCTTACTCTTATTATTATTTCATTGCATCCTGCATGGAATAAGCTTTGGTTATTAATAAAAAACGATCTTACATTTGCATGGTTACAGTCTCCGCATGGAAAAGGCTGTGCAGGCGTTGATGCATCCATAGTTCCATTTATAAGAATATCAGCTTCATCATCAACGAGCATTTTCATATTAATTTGCACGTTCTCAAAATTCGAGTCCAGACAGAACCGGTATCTTAAATCATAGCTGACATCATCTCCATTAGTAGCAACTGGATGGTAATTAATCCAGTTAGCAGCACTATTTAAAGAATTATTCCATCCGCTGATCCATCCTGTAACATTTGCTGTGCGTGGTTCTAATGTGCTGCCATCTGGATCTGCTGTAACTATCCAGTAATTATCATAGCTTCCGCCGGGATAAATTGTACCATTATTATGATTATATCCTGTGTTAATTATTATACTGTCAGCATGGCAGGAATCAGTCGGACATGGAGGGGAACATTGCAATGTAATTTGATCCGCAGGTCCCATAAAGACAACCCCGCTGTTTGTTGACCATTCAACAGATACCGGAAATGGATTATTTGATTGTGTAAAACAAATTGTTCCAACCAAAATACCCGAAGTAAAAGGAGTATTGTTCTGCTTTATTATTATACTGTTTGATGTCTGATTAACAATACTCATACCGGGAGATAAATTAACAGATGTAATCGGGTCAAAATTAGATGTAAGCCTGAAAGAGTTGATGGATGAATTTGTAAAATTTCCTGTTACAGTTGTCTGAAAACAGCAAGGCTGGCAGGGAACAGGAGTTAAAGTAAGAATAATATTTTGCCCGCCATATAAAATCAAAAAAGGTCTTACATCACTTTCAATAGAATTGCTGCTTACCTTCCATGCATATTTTTTCCCAATTTCAAATTTCTTTTCTGATGAAGGATACTGGAATGATGTTGTTTTAATATCTATCTTCTCAAAAAATTTACTGTTTTCTCTCATTGCCTGTTCATTTGTCTGTCCGCTTCTCACTTCTTTAATTGTTAGGGTATAAGGTCCTTTTAATCCTGTTGCAGTCCATAAAAAATTTACTCCAGCCTCTTGTCTTATTTCCTCACCATCACCCGGATTTATTAAAGATATTTGCTGGTCTGATAATATTTCTATTTTTTGTTCAATGCAGCTTTCGATATCAGCAATATTTCCATCTTCATAAAATGCAGTTACACAGATTGTATAACTGCCGCTTTTAACATTACCGGTTCGGATTATTGCTTCCTCGTAAGTTTTATTCTTCCAGTTTACCCTGCCGGATTTAAAATCATTGTATCCATAAGTTTTTTTACCCGGTTTTACAGTAAATACTTTTGACTGCCCTTCAACTATCAAGCCGTCTTTTTCTTCTGCTGCAGTTCCTGTAAGGTAAATAATAACGTCTTCATTTGTAGTATTGGTAATATCAAGCTTCCACAGGTTTGCTGCACTTAATTTATTAGGCGGCGGCTGAATAAGCTTCATCTTTATCTTATCACCTGCAAGAAGTGTATTGTATTGCAATCCGGTAAACAGCAGTAATGCAATTAAGAATTGTAGAAAAAATTTGTACATGGCAGTATTTCCCTCTCTATAAGAATATGTTTGTTGTAAGTTTATTCTTATTAATGATTTAATTTATTAAATTACCGTTTTTAATTTTAATTCTGCGTTTATTTTTCAGCATTTCAATACTTTCCTTCAATTTTTCAATCTTTTCTTTTGATATATCCGGATCAGATTCTAATTCCTTCACAGCTTCATCGATGGATAAAAATTCTTTTGTATCAGAACTTTTTGTTAAAATAACAATCGGAGAATCCCGGACTGACAAACTTTTACAAAAGAAAAATCTTAACTTTGAAAATATTTTCATTAAAATATTATTGAAGTATAATTGAAGAGTAGTATTACATTCTATTCAAACTAAATACTAAGCTAATGAAAAGACAAGACTTAATAAGCAAACGGTAGGTATTATTAAGGAAACGGTAGGTTTGGATAAGGCAATGGTAATAAATTTTTCAATGTGTGTTAATAAGTAATGGTAATTTGATGCTTTATCAAATATAACCTGATTGTTAAAATGATATATTGATTATGTAGAATTGCAATAGAATAGTGTCTAGTTAGCAATATATTTATAGAGCGCTGGTGGTAAAGTTAATATAACTTCTGTACCGCAGCTACCGGAGATTCTCTCTCCTAAATCGGTTATGATTATAGGATTCGGCAGATTTAATTCTCTGCTGAGCAGAATAAGACGCTCTTTAATAATATTAATGGCTCTTGATGTATGTCCGGGTCTTCGGAATTTACTTGACTTAGCAACTCCTACACCATTATCAGTTATTCTAATAACAAGACATTTATATTCAGAATGATTAATTTCAAAATTTTCAAGATCAAATGCAATATTTACATAACCTGAACCACTTTTTGGCAGTATTCCATGAATTACAGCATTTTCAACAAATGGCTGAATTATCATATTTGGTATTAAAATTTTAGATGAGTCGATTTGTTCACAAACTAAAAAATCATACGAAAATTTTTCACCGAATCTTAATTTTTCTATATCCAAATACAACTTTAACCTCTCTATTTCCTCATCGAGTTTGATAAATCTCTCAGTTGCCAAATCCAGATTTTTTCTGAACAGCTTAGCCATTAATGAAATATAATCATTTGCTTCTTTCCTTTTATTCAAGTTCACAAGATACTGTATCGAGCTTAGCGCATTAAATATAAAATGCGGATTCATTAAAGCAGATATAGCCCTGTGTTCAAGTTCGTTAAACCGGTTTGTAATTTGCAGTTTCTCAAGATTTTTCTTCTTGGTTGCTTTAATTTTGAGAAACGAACCAAATAATATTATGACGGTTAGAAAAGATATGCTTATAATCTGAAACCAGATAGTCTCTGCAAATTTTGGCTTTACGGTAAATGGTAAAAAAACAGGCCGACACCAATCACTATTTTGTGTTTTAGCTCTTATGTAAAGGTTATATGTACCTTCCTTCATTGACCCAAAATCAAGAAAATCATTTTCATTATCTATCCATTTTTCTCCAAGTCGATATTGGTAAGCCATCGTAGACGGAGAAGAAAAATTCATAGCGCTAAAGCTAACATAAATATTATTATTATTCTGTTCAAATACAAGATTATCATAAGATGTATAAGTAGAATCTCCCGATTTGATGTAGTTGACTGCAATAATAAGCGGGAGTTGCTTATAATTATCGAAGATGTTTAAGTCAAAAGAACTAAATCCATAGTTTGTCCCTACCCACATAATATTTTTTTCTTTGTCATAGAATAAAGATAAAATATCATTGGAGGGTAACCCTGTTAATTTGTTAAAATATTTAACTGAATTATTATCAAGAACATACAGACCTTTTGTGTTCCCTACCCAGATACGGTTATATTTATCAAATTCAATTGAAGTTGAAGTTGAAAAGTCATATTTATTGTTATCGGGTAAACTTGTGACCTCTGATGTTTTAAGATCATAATAAGCAACTCCTTTTTCCCCGGCAAACCAGACTTTGTTGTTAATATCTTCTTTAATCGAATTAATAGCAGAATTCAAGATTTCATTATCATAGAAATATTCTTTCATGCCATTTTTTATTTTGCATAACCCAAGTGCAGTTCCGAACCACAGGTTTCCTTTTGAATCTTCAAATATTTTATTCACACGATTATTTTTAGGCACTTCACCCATTACGTAATAATAATTTTCATATATTCTTGAAAATTCATTGCTTTTGAAATAATTATTGCCCCACGCGCCTGATAAATAAACCGAGTCCTTTGTTATACAAAAACTTGGAGTACTAAGAAAAACAAACTCAACCTTATTAATGAAATATTTTTTATTGATATTTAAATTTTCAGAACTAACACAGGTATAAATTTTATTATTTAGATAATTAAATTCATATACATAATCAGTCATATTCTTTACTCCAAAATTATAAACATAAAATTTTCCATTTTCGAGGATATTTATACCGTTGAATGTACCAATTATTAATCTTCCAAATCTATCTTTTTCAAATGCCTGAACGTTATTATTGCTAAGACCGTCATCTTCATTATAATTTTTTATATACATATTATTTAAACAAAAAACACCTTTACCAAAAGTGCTGACCCATATATTGCCTTCATTATCCTCCATTATCTTATTAACCACTGCTTTTGGAATTTTCAGTTTTATCCCAATATCAATTGATTTATCTGAACCGGCATATATTATGCGAAACCCTTTATTTAAAACAGAATACCAGATATTTCCCTGGCTGTCATAAAATATTCTAAATATTTTATCGTCAAAATTACCGGTTTTTATAGTTTTTATAAGCTTATAATCCTTTATGATATAAATACTTCCTACTCCTCCTACAAATAAGCTGCCATTTTTATCTTCAGTAACACTGTAAACATCAGGATCAGAAAAATTATTAATATCTATTTTACGAAAGTTATTATCTATAAATTCATAAATACCATCTGTTGTTAATGCCCAAAATCTACCGTTGGAAATTTTTTCTATTCTATTGGTTATTGTTGTATAAATTCCGGAGTATTCACCATAACTCAATGCTGCCGTATCTTCAATGTTCCTATTCCTGTAATAGAATAAAAATCCATTTGAGCTTTGTGAATATAATTTATTATTTTCAAGAAACAGGTCACCATAAAGATGCAAATCTATTTCGGGAGGAACTAAAGCAGTAATATTTCCTTCCTTATATAAATTAATTCCTTTATCATAGTTACCTATATAAATTTCATTATTTTCACCTTCTAAAATACTTACTATATGTCTTGAGTTTAAACCATCTTTTAAACCAAGTCTATTGAATCGGTTACCATCAAATCTACATAAACCGTTATTTGTAGCAATCCAAATGTATCCATTTTTATCCTGTAATATATCATAAGCCGTTAAGGAAGGAAGGCCATCATCGGAAGTGTAATGATAATAAGGAAATGTTTGCGAAAAGACAGCTTGAGATATTAAAAACAAGAGAGTTAAGATTTTCATTTAGAATGCAGATATTTTACTTTTTCGATGAATTCTTTCTGTCTTCTTCTTGAAATTTCAAGTTTTGTGCCATCGGTCAGTACGGCATAACCGCCATCACTGTAATAAAACTCTTTAAAGTATTTAAGATTAATTATGTGTGATTTGTGGTTCCTGAAAAACATATCATTTACAAGTATATTCTCAAATTCTTTTAGAGTTTTTGAAACAGTGACTTTTTTGCTGTTTGATAAATAAATATGAGTATAGCAATCCTCACCTTCAACCCTTATTATTTCATCTTCTTCGATAACTATAAAGCCATTTGTTTGAGGAATAATTACTTTTGTTGTAGGTTTAAAATTATTTCTGGAAATTTTCTCATTTTTTAATTCAACTAATTTCATAACGCAATTTTTCAATTCGGTAACATTAATTGGTTTGATAAGGTAATCTATTGCATTAGCTCTTATAGCATCAATAGCAAATTCTTCATAAGCTGTAACAAATACCAGCATAAAGTTACGGCATGGCAGCATTTCCAGAAGATCAAATCCATTTAACTCTGGCATGTCTATATCCAGAAAAACAATGTCAGGTGAAAATAATTCGATAAGATTCTTTGCAGTAACTGCATTTTCAGCAGTTCTTAGACATTTAATTTCAGGACAATATTGCTCAATTACCAGTTTTAGATTTTCTCTTGGAGCAAGTTCATCATCTACAATAATTGAAGTAAGTTGATTCATTTGTTAAAAAAATATTTTTTATTATTTAACTTGAAGAAGACAATAATTTTTAGAAATATTTAACCTTTATAACGCAAAAATTAAAATAAATCATAAACGAGAATAATAATATTTTTTAAAACTCAGATTATAAACTCAGGTAATTTAAGTACATATATAGATACAATTTAATTGGTGGGTGCTATAATGTGTAAAATAACAACATATCCTTCAAATTATCTGCCGTTAAATATAGTAAAAAACCAGCTTTATTCCAATCATTCTTTGCTCCATCGTGAAAAAAGAAATAGGAAAGCAATTGCAACCTCCTGCTTCTTCCACTCACAAAGATTGGAAAATTTGCGATTTTCGAAGTGTATTTGATAATTCTTAATTGGCTAATGCGTGATTTGATTTCTCATAAGTCAAGCATTTGAAGATTTGCTAAGTCGGGATGGCAGGATTCGAACCTGCGACCTCCTGCTCCCAAAGCAGGCGCGATGAACCGGGCTACGCTACACCCCGAAATATCTTATTTTATCTTAATTAATACGCAATTACAAATTTACTCATTTTTTTATTACCTTTCAACCGGGTATTTTGTATTGAAATTTGAGTTATTTATTATTCAATTTGTATTACGCCTCGACAAATAAACTCTATCATAAATGAAGAAAGCTCTTGTTATTTATAACAGTAAAACAGGAAAGACAAAATCATTTGCTGAAAACATCAGCAATTTCTTAAATGAAAATAATATTGATGCTAAAGCTGTATCAATAATTGAATCCAAAAATGATGATGTACTTAATGCAGATTACATCTTTCTCGGCTGCTGGACAAGCGGCTTATTCTTGATTTTGCAGCACCCTGAAAAAGTTTGGATTGAGTTTGCTAATACATTACCGGATTTGAAAAATAAAAAAGTAGGACTCTTCACTACATACAAGCTTGCTACCGGAAGTATGTTCAGAAATATGAAAAAACATCTCAATGGCAAAATCGATGATGTACTTATTGAAATAAAATCAAGAAACAATAAATTGGATACAAGAAATTCAGAAAAAATTTTAGAGTTTATTAAGTAATTCAGCTATACATTTCTTTATTGACAAAATAATATAGATTGACCTTCCGCATTTTCATTTTATCCGAACTTTTCTTTTCATAATTTTGTAGATTGCATACATATTATGAACAATAATACTGAGAACGGTTCCAAAACCTCTATTCTGATTATTGCAACTGTTACTGCCTTTATGACTGCATTCATGGGTTCATCCATTAATGTCGCACTTCCAGCCATTGGAAAAGAATTTAATGTGAGTGCCGTTTTATTAAGCTGGTTTGCAACTTCTTACTTATTAACAAGTGCTGTTTTCCTTGTTCCGGTCGGTAAGCTTTCCGATATGTACGGAAGAGTGAAATTCTTTAAAATTGGAATAATAATATTCACTTTTGGCTCATTTCTTTGCGGTATAGCAAATTCAGGTGAGTTGCTGCTTATCTTCAGGGGTTTGCAGGGTGTTGGCTCTTCAATGATATTTACAACTTCCACTGCAATTCTTGTCTCTGCTTTTCCGCCGAATCAGAGGGGTAAAGTTATCGGCATTAATGTTGCCTCTGTTTACATTGGCCTTTCAACCGGTCCTTTTATCGGAGGATTTATAACACAAACAATCGGATGGCGTTATATATTCTATATCACTCTGATTTTGGGAATCGTTTTAATATTCTTTACATGGTTAAAGCTGAAGTTTGAATGGAAAGAAGATGTACGCGAACGATTCGATACAGCAGGCTCATTAATATACGTATTATCATTGATTTCATTAATGCTTGGTTTCACTTTTTTACCTAAAGTAAATGGTTATATTCTTCTTATAATAGGTTTAGCCGGTTTATTTTATTTTTTCAGGTACGAGAAAGAAAAATCAAATGCTGTTTTTAATGCAAGATTGTTTTTATCAAACAAAATATTTACATTTTCCAATATAGCTGCATTAATAAATTACAGTGCAACTTCCGCAATCAGTTTTTTAATGAGTTTATATTTACAGCATGTAAAGTTGTTATCACCACAGGATGCCGGGTTAATTCTTGTCACACAGCCATTAATGATGGCATTGTTCTCCCCTCTTACAGGACGTTTATCCGATAAATATGAGCCGCAGCATGTTGCTTCAACCGGTATGGGACTTATAACTATATGCCTTCTGGTTTTTGTTTTTCTGACCGCAAACTTCCCATATTATATTATAGTTATAAACCTTGCTGTGCTTGGAATTGGCTTTGCACTCTTTTCTTCACCAAATATGAATGCAATAATGGGTTCGGTCGATAAAAGGTATTATGGTGTAGCCTCATCCACTCTTGCATCTATGAGATTGATAGGACAGATGTTCAGCATGGGAATTGTTATTGTAATCTTCTCTGTATTAATAGGCAAAGCAGAGATTTCTCCGCAAATAAGTGAAACGTTTATATCAAGTGCCAGGATAGCCTTTGGTTTGTTTAGCTTTTTATGCTTTATTGGGATTTTTGCATCAATTTCAAGAGGGAAGATGCACTGAGCACGATAGTGCACTTTTCAGTACATATTTTTTTGAACCTTTCAAAATCTAACCAAATCCGTTAGAAGCATTTAACAGCAATGTTACGACAAGCTTTAACTAATAACGATATTAACAAAGAACGGTTGCTTTAGCTTATACTGCTATATAAGCACCATCAATATAATTTAATATAGTGATTATTCATTGTCAAGTTTTATATAAAAATAGTTTGGATATTAAGCACAATTGCGAGCGAAGCGTGGCAATCCCGTCAATTTTAGCAGGATTTACAATTATAAGAAGTTAGATGTCAGAGGTTAGAAGTAAGAAAAATCAATATGTGATTAGACCGGAATGCGGAAAAAATAAACCGGAAATACCTTTAAGTATCACTTTAACTCTCCAACAATAGCGACAAAATATTCAATATTATAAATTCATATAGCTATTTTAGTTAATGATATAGTGAAGTTTTATTTTGATGAAAAATTAGCGATTCCGGCTCAAAATCGCCATTTTATTCATAGCATCCCGGTGAATTTGACAGAGCTAACTTCTTATACTGCAATAAGTTAACCCCTGTTTTTGGAAAACGATGACCCAACTTGATGCCAACTTGACCCCAACTCCGACACAACTTGAACCCAACTTAGCTCTGTTTTGACCCCAACTTTGATTTTTTCCGGTGTACAACCACGCAAAGCTGTGAAGACCGCAAAGAATTAAGAATGAGAAGTTATAGATAATCTTTATTTTCCCCTTCACAAATAACCCGGGAATTGCGTACTGTCAGTGTCACTCAAGATGCTCTAGATAAAGATAACTGATTTATTTCCGATAAGAAATATTTTATAAGTAAGAAAAAAGAGGACACTGAGAGAAAAAGGAGATTTATAATTAGCCCATTGTTTTTAATCTTCAATTACCGAAGAGCTATAGTACTGCAAGAGTTCTTTGACCATTTATATTAAGAATTCTTGTAATTTCAATTAGTGGTTTAGAAGTATAAACATCTTTGGCGTAAAGAAAATTAAACCATAGTGTTAATGGAGATCTTTCTTATTCTGTCAGTGTCCTCTATCTTCTTATTAATGAAACTTTTACCTTTAAGTTTTGTATATCATTACCTATGTAAATCTTCTTGAGTGACACTGACAGTACAGAACACTTTTATTACTATTTTACTATCTCACCATTTCACTATTTGATAAGCATCATCTTCTTTGTCTGAGTAAACTCCGGTGTTGAAAGTTTATAAAAATATACTCCGCTAGCCCAACTGCCTGCATCAACCTCTGCATTATATGAACCTGCTTTCATGAATCCGTCAAAATATACGGCAACTACGTTTCCAAGCATGTCATATATCTTCAAGCTTCCTTTTGTATCTTGCGGCAATGAGAATTTGATATTAGTTGTTGGGTTAAATGGATTGGGATAATTTTGTGAAAGTGAAAACTCTTCCGGAATATATTTTTCATTTGAAATCCCCAATGGTTGTGTAATCAACTGCTTAACTGCCTGCTGAACAACAGATGCAAATATTCCTTCGGAAGAATCTTTATAAACTATAGCTAAAAATTTACAATTATTAGCATTCCAAGTGCTGCCCAGTATGTAAGACATATTTTTTGTGAAAGTCTGATTTTGATTCCACACTCCCCCGCTGTTCAGTATTTCTCCTGCTACTCCGTTTGTTATAGCTCTTGGAATCCACTTATGAACATAGTTACTGTCATAACCGTTGTAACCGCATTCAGGGTAGTGGTTTTGAACATATACTACATTATCTTCAGTAATAATGTAATGTATCTTATACTGCCCTGTCAAAGTTTGTGATGCAGTTGCATTTAATGTAACCGATAATTCCCTTGTTGTAGAATTATAATTTTTAGCTGTCAAAACAATATCAACAGATGAGGTTGGCATAGTAGTATATAGTTCTGTCACACGTGCTTTCCACAACCCTCTTGACATATAAGGATGAGTAGAATTACCGGGATGATTCATTCTATTGATACAGGCAGTAGGAGAAGCAGTATAGCCCATCATTCCGAAAATTTGGGTACCGGGGAAATTTACAAACGGGTCATTTCCGCCGCTGTGATATCCGATAACAACTGTATTCGGATATGTAACAAGTATGCTGTCTGCAATTCTTTCTCCGCACGGACAGAACCCGCACCATGTGCCGGTGGAAAATTCTATCGTAATGTTTCTTGGTCCTGAAAATGTATTAAAGCTGAATAAAAATATTAAAGAAATAAAGATGGTTATAACAAGTAGTTTTGTTTTCATAAACTTTGCTGAAAATTTTTTGGTATTTGAATAATATTACAAATATTTTAAATTATATCAATCTAATTTTACAGTATATTAGGATAAAAAATCATGAGGAGCATCCTATGAATGAAGATATTACATTAAATAAAGAATTTCCAATTCTCGAATTTGATGATTCAATTCCTGCTGTTATTGAGCCATCCGGGAAGATTAAGAAAATCAATATACCAGAACATGCTGTAATATGTTTTTTCAGAGAAGTATTTGAAAAGCTTGATAATTCAGGTAAGTTGAAATTGATAATAAATATTTATTCTGAAATAGGACCGCATCCTGTTTACGAACTTGAATTCCAGGGTAAAAAGATTACCGTTTTTCACCCGGGTATTGGAGCTCCTCTTGCAGCCGGCATAACTGAAGAAGTAATAGCTTTGGGATGCACTAAGTTCATTGCATGTGGTGGTGCAGGAGTTTTAAATAAAGATATTGCAGTCGGACATGTTATAATACCTGTTTCGGCAGTCAGGGATGAAGGCACTTCATATCATTATATGCCCCCTGGAAGAGAGGCATGTGCAAACAAGGAAGCAGTTGATGCTTTAATCAGAACTCTTGATAAACACAGTTGTAAATATATAACAGGGAAAACATGGACAACAGATGCTTATTACAGAGAAACACCAAAGAAAGTAATATTGAGAAGAAATGAGGGCTGCATTACAGTAGAAATGGAGACAGCGGCATTTTTTGCTGTTGCTCAATTCAGAAAAATAAAATTTGCACAATTACTTTACGGAGGAGATGATGTGAGCTGCGATGAATGGGATTCAAGACAATATACAACCAGAACAGATGTTAGAGAAAATTTGTTTTGGTTTGCAGTTGAAGCTTGTTTGGAATTATAAAACTCAAGTATGGAAATTGTAATTAAAGATATACCTGCAGATAAAATTAATGATGCTATCAGTATATTCGCTGAAGCATTTTTCGATGACCCTTTATTTGTATTCGCTTTTTCTGAAGATGAAATAAGAAAAAGGCAAACCCGGATAATGTATGAATTTGTTGTTAATGATATGGTTCCTAAGCTCAACTTAACTCTTAAAGGTGCCTTTGCTAACAATGAACTTGCCGGAGTAACTATATACACAACTCCCGATAGCTACGAATGGGGCGAACAAATGATTGAATCCATAACTAAAATGAGAGAGAAAGCAAATGATTCAAGGATGAATTACATTGGCGAGTTTGCACGACTCGGCGGCTATGAACCTGACGGAGAATATCTTTATGGAAATGAACTGGCTGTAAGCAAAAATTTCAGAAAACACGGAATTGGCAGGACATTAAATAAATTCTTAATCAATGAGTGTAATAAATTTCCTGAGGCACAAGGAATTTTAATTGATACTGCAAATGAGAATAACGTAAAGCTCTATGAAAAATGGGGATGGGAATTAAAAGCAGCAGTGGATTTCTATCAGATTAAAAAATATTTTTTATGGAAAGATAAAATATAGATTATATAATATAAAGAACCGGGAACATTTCCCGGTTCTTTACAGAATCTACTTTATCAGCATCATCTTTTTTGTTTCACTAAAACTGCCTGATTCAATTCTATAGAAATACACACCGCTCGGATAGTCAGAAGCATTCCATTCAATATTATACTGTCCTGCATTTTGTACTTCATTAACTAATTGCTTTACTTCTCTTCCAAGTATGTCATATATCTTTATTGACACTAATCCGTTAACTGCTAACGAATAGTTAATCTTTGTTGCAGGATTAAACGGATTGGGATAATTCTGTGAAAGAGAATACTTTTGCGGATTACCATTATTATCTGATGTAAACGGAGCTTGTCCTCCATAATTGTAGCCGGTCATTACGATATCATCCACATACCAGCCATCGGCATTTGTGCTGGCATCGGCAGTTAATCTGAACCTGATTTTTAAGCTTGAGGAGTGGTTTGCATATCTTGTTATATCAATTCTACACTCATGTAATGTACTCACTGTACCAGAATAGCTTACTGCCTGTTGCCATGTTGTACCATTATTTGATGAGACTTCAACTCTGCAAAAATCCCTGTCTGTTTGTGTAGCATATTTATGCCAGAAACTCAAAATAACTGCATCGTAAGAAGATACATTGATTGAATTTTTCAGAGTTAATGAATTATCTGCACCATTTTTATAATTACCCTTTGGGCTTTCCGTAAAGGAGTAAACAGGTGAATGTGCATTGCTTTTAATTACATTCCATCCCTGGTTTGTAACCCATTTACCAAATCCACCCTCTGCATTATCTGTTAGCAACGTTGTTCCTGTACCCGAAAAAAGATTTAACCAAGTAACGGCAGCTTCAACAACATCATCTCTTCCCTGGGCAACCCCGTCTTTTGTCAGCCAAACATTCTGGTCAACAGTAGATTCCAGATGAGTGAGGTATTTATTAGCAGCCATGTCAAAGGCATCAACCGGAGAATAAGTGCATTGCCAGTCAGCATGTAGGTTAAGTGATACAGGGCTGTTAAAAGCTCCGTTTGTAGGTTTGCCGAAAAATTTCACACGCGGGTGAAATTTCATTCTGAATGCAACCTGGTCACCTGAGCTTCCGGCTCCGGGTCCGGTTAGTACTGCTATCGGTTTTAAATATCCCGGAGGTGTACCTTTAATTTTATAATTTGAGGAAACATTATTAAGCGTCATTTGTAAATGATTGGATGGACTTGTCCGTCTTCCCCAGTCAATTGTTAGCATTGACGATGTAAAAAGTACTTTCAATGCTGAATCACTAAGAAACATATTACCGCCGAAGTTTGACCTGAAATCTATAATTAAACCGTCGGTTTGCATTAATGCCTGTACAGCATTATAAAATTGCTGACCTGCATTGCCTGTCCATTGCAAGCCGTAAATGTAGCCGATGTTTGTTCCCTGCATTATTCCATATGATACATACTGTCCTGCATTATAATCGGGTTTTGGAACTCCGGCAATATCCATCTGTTCATCACAGAATAAGGAAGGTAAGCCATAAAGTGAAGCCGTGGATAAATGAACAGTATCACCTGTTGAATACTTTATAATATCAATATTATTGAAGAGGTGTCTGTTTCTTCCTGCAGCCGATAACAAATTGTGTGTAAAAGCGCTTGGGCTGCTGCCTATAGGTCCACCAAAAGGCAGTTGATAATCCAGCAACTGATAAACAAGGATTTTCCATGGAATCCCATCGTATCCCAGCACTATATCACCGGGTTGTATGCCTAGAGGATGGTTTGGAATTACTTTATATACCAGTAAAGAACTATCAGGCATAGGTGTTAAACCGAAGCCAATATGAGTAATTGTACCTGATCCTCCAATATAGAGAAATGGCATTCCCGGAGTAACCGGCAAAGTTGCAAACAATGTCTTATCATACGGGTTAGTATGAAGATCCTTTAACGAAAGAGCAAGTACATTCATAATAGCAGCAAACCTGCCTTTGCTTACCCCGGCTGCAACTTCAGACCTGTACTGGTTTTTTAATGCAAGCCAGTTATCTGGAATATCATGAAAACAGGCAAACGAAGAATCTATCTTATTCCAGAAAGCATCGAATATCTGAAGCTTAGTTGTAGTTGGTAAACCGGGTCCCCATATGGAATCCACTTTTGCCCTCCACTGCTCAGCTGTAAATTGAAAGAAGCTTATAGGCTGTTTAATTTGCTGTATTGTGGTGTTACTATAAAATATCTCCGATATTGGTGCTGTATTTCCGGGTATAGGCACATCCTGCTGTGAAAATAAGTTTGCTGAAATAATAATGGTCAAACATAAAATTGACAGGTTACTGAAGATTTTACTCATATTTATTTCTCCATTTTAAGAAAGTTTATATAAAATATTGTTTTACGATTTATTTATCTAATTATTACTTGATTTATTATGATAATTTACAAATCTAAGCTTTTGGTTATTATTAAGTCAAAGAGAAATTTTCTTAAAATCCGATTAAATAAGACTAGTATTTACTTATATTAAGTTTCAAAGAAATGTTTTCTCAAATGTTTAGCTCAATAAAGTTGTCATAAAAAAAATCCATAATTTCTTGAGCTAATCTTAGTATTAATATTGTAAATAGGTAAAGAAAGGTCGTAATATTAGAAATTAATGAAATACCATTTGTAATTGCTCTAACTTCTTAATTTATATTATCAGTTAATAATAGATATCACTAATTTTTAAAAGATGAATGACTTAATTCCAGAGGCAAAAGGCATTATGATAGATACTGCAAATGAAAATAATGTAAAGCTCTATGAAAAATGGGGGTGGGAATTAAAAGCAGAAGTAAAGTTCTATGAATTAAAGAAGTACTTCTTGTGGAAGGATAAATAATAACTTCATAAAATTCCAATATAACTATCTGGAAAATTCCTCAAAATTGTTACAGCACTCCCCTTTTTATGTAAGAGCTTTAATTGAAAATCTCTCTCTTAACTTTTCTGCCTTAATTGACAGACCTTGTTTTTCATAAATAAATATTATTTCATTCAAAATATCAGCATCGTAATCTGTAATATTTTTTTTAATTAATTCGTCCGGCAGTTCAATGTAAGAATCACATAAAGGAAGTGCTTTCTCATACTTACCTGTTTCTTTATATGATATTATTTTTAAAAACAATAATTCCGAATACACATCTTTATTATGTTCCTTAATACTATTTTCATCAATCTCGAAGCAAACTGAAAGGCATTTATCATACTGTTTTAAGCGGTAATAAACTGCAGCAATATCCCTGGTAGTGAAAATGTATTTCCAATGCTTTGTACCAAAATATTTTAGTTCTATTTCTTTTTCTTTTTCAAGATAGAATAATGCTTTTTCGTAATTTCCAATAAAATAATTTGTTACTCCTAAATTGCCTAATATCTCTCCGTAATTTGGGTGCTGATCGCCATATATATTTTTTTTTATTTCAGCCACTTTATCAAATAAGCTTAATGCAATATCATTCTGTTTTCTCTGGCTGAAAATTATTGCTTTATTATTTATAATAGATGCATACAAGGGATGTTCTTCACCCAACGCAGATTTGCAGATATTTAAAGCTTTGTCATAAAAATCTAATGCCTTATCAAAATCATTTAGCAGGTAATATAAAATTCCAAGACTATTCATTGACATCGCAATAGAAGTATGGTTTTCACCATAACATATCCTTCTTATATCCAAAGCTTCTTCATTCAATTTTATAGCTTCCTTAAACCTACCCGTACTGCCAAGGATTTTTCCAATATTGCCAAGAATATCTGCATATCCCGGGCTTACTTTCATGTCATTTTTTTCCAATATTTCACCGGATTTTTTGTAAAGCTTAATAGCTTCTTCAAATTTTGCTGATTCAGATAAAATAAATGCTAATTCCCTTAGAATTATTATCACTTTCGGAGTGTTATCAAGCTTCTTTTGCCTGAATATATTAAGTGCTTCTATTAGCAGTTTTTCCGATTTAGCATATTGTCCAATTATATTGTAAAGTAAACAAATTTTTTCTAAAGCATTTGCATATTCAAGACTTTTGTTACCAAATGATTTTTCCGTAATGTATACAATTTCCTCAGTCAGTGGAATTAGTTCTTTCCATTTTGCAGCTTCACTGAATACACTCATTTTTTTATAAAACCAATCCGTCAATTCTTCAGTGGTTAAAATATTCTTACCATGATAAAACGCCTCAATAAATGACGTATATGTTTTAAAAGTAACATTTTTAACATCTATAGCATTAAGTTCATTATTATAATAATCAAAAAGATATTTATGGATCTTTGTTTTAATGTTTTCGTTTATTAAAGAATGTAGCCCTTCATTCATTAATTTATGTATGGAATAAGAATTATTATCCTCATCGTGTTTCACAAATGAAAACCTTGTAAAACTTTTCAATGCTGTAATGGGATATCCTGTATTGAATTTATCAATTAATAAGGAAAATATCTCACTATCCCACCTTCTGGCAATTGAAAGGACTTTCAGAGTCTCAATCTCATTTTTATCCAGATATCTCAAAAACCTGGTCAATACTTCCTGCTGGGTCTTTGCAAAGTCCTTTTCTTCAGGTTCTCTGTTGTGATTGTTTTTTATCTGGTAATATTGGTCCACTGCAAGGTCGATATAATGAGGTACGCCTTCACTCGCTTTAACAATAATATTCCGGATATCTTCATTATAAATATTATAAGAACTAAGAAGCCGTTTCGAATCTATTTCCGATAATCCCCCGATAAGATGCTGCTTGATATATTGTTCCCATTCACTGTTCAATTCACTCCACCTGAGTTTCTCCCTGCCGAAGAAAATCCAAAGTGGTTCGGGCAGTTCCGAAACAAGTTCTCTTACCCATTCATCAACAAGAAAATAATTTTCTTCCGTTTTTATATTCTCCCATAATGCGTCATATGTATCTATAAGTAAAATGCATTGGGAGTTATTTTTCCTGATGTGTTCCTTCAAGTCAGAAGCAAAATATACCGGTAGGCGGAGCAAAATATCCTTTGCTTCCAGTTCAGGGAGGTTGTACAGTTCCTTTTGTCCTCTTTTTGTCCACCATTCTTTAAGAACTTTGCTGCTTTTATAAATTGCTTTTGATAATCCGGGTAACAGACCAACTAACGGAATACTTCCCAAAGTTGAGACAAGACTTACTACAATACTGCTATCATCGAACAACGTTAAATTTTCTTTTGTCAGCGAAGTATTAGGATGAGTTTTTTGCCAGTAAACCGCATAAGCAATATCAAAAGTTGGAAAAGAAATTTTGTATTTATCTTTTAAATTTTTCCTAAGGTAGTATAATGCAGTTTCTTCCTGCCTGTAAACACTGAGGTCAAGATCAATACTTTCAGTGATTGCCCCGCTGTGATTCTCTTTAATGTATTTTTGTATCTCTTTTTTTAAAGAGCTTTTCCCAATACCTCCCACTCCGTAATAAACAAGTATATTATGAACATCATACAGATTAGCCTCAAATGCTTTGCGAAACTGCTCCATATAGAATACTCTATCGGTGAAATGGTTTACACTTTTGATTGATGCACGTTCCGTTTCAGCTCTGAATTTTGAACGTATTGCCATTTTAAACAGGTATTAATTTCCGAATATTTATATGATAATTAAAAAGTTTTAATTTACGTTCGTTTAATAAATTTGAAAAATAATATAACTGAACTATTTTCATATTAAAGTTCCTATTTAACACAGTCAGTACTGGAATTCCGTTATAGTATTCATGGTTACTAAAATTATAATGAATATATAAAGGTCAGTGGAATTTACTAAACGGATAATTTATAACAGCAATAAATGAGAATATTATTAACCGGTGCAAATGGATATATAGGAAAAAGACTGCTTCCTCAGCTACTTGAATTAGGTCATTACGTTATTTGCTGTGTCAGGGATAAAAGCCGTTTTAGACAAATTCCAAATACTGAAATTATTGAAGTTGATTTTTTAAATGAAATAGACGAAAACAAAATCCCGGAGGATACTGACGCTGCTTATTATCTGATACATTCTATGGCATCAAATGTCGGTTCTTTTGAAGAAATGGAAAAACATTCAGCGGAAAATTTCATAAAGTTTATCAAGGATTCAGGGGCAAAGCAAATTATTTATCTTAGCGGAATATCAAATGAAAAAAAGCTATCACGCCATCTAAGTTCAAGAAAAAGAACAGAGGAAGTTTTGAAGCAATCCGGGATTCCATTAACTGTTTTAAGGGCAGGTATTATACTCGGCTCAGGAAGTGCCTCATTTGAAATTATTCGTGACCTTGTGGAAAAATTGCCTGTAATGATTACTCCAAAATGGCTTAATACAAAACATCAACCGGTTGCAATCCGCAATGTACTGCAATACCTGACCGGGGTAATACTAAATGAAAAAACATACAACAGGGATTTTGATATTGGAGGACCGGATATTTTAACATATAAGCAGATGCTTTTAAAATTTGCCGAGGTAAGAGGTCTTAAGAGATACATAATAACATTACCTGTGATGACACCAAAACTGTCTTCATACTGGCTTTACTTTGTAACATCTACCTCTTATAAGCTTGCAGTAAATCTGGTTAATAGTATGAAGGTAGAAATTATTGCAAGAGATTTCAATAACCCGGAATTACAAAATATGCTTGGCATTACACCAATAAGCTATAAAGATGCAGTTAAAATGGCATTTACTAAAATTGAACAGAACGAGGTAGTTTCAAGCTGGAAGGATTCACTTGCATCGGGTTCAAAGGGAATAATTTTATCAAGCTGCATAAGTGTACCTGTTGAAGGATGTTTTATAGATAAAAGAGAAAAGGAAATACAAACATCGCCTGAGTTAGTGCTTGAAAAAATATGGAGTCTTGGCGGAAAACACGGATGGTATTACGCAAACTTTCTCTGGAAAATACGCGGATTCCTGGATAAACTTGTTGGCGGAGTTGGATTGAGACACGGCAGAACAAATCAGAATATTATAAATCCCGGCGATGCGCTCGATTATTGGAGAGTATTAGCCGCTGATAAAAAAGATATGCGCCTTTTGTTATATGCTGAAATGAAATTACCCGGTGAAGCATGGCTGGAATTTAAAATTGTAAAGAAAAATAAAGAAAGTAAGCTTGTGCAAACTGCAACTTTCAGGCCAAAAGGATTAGCAGGGAGGCTATATTGGTACTTTGTTTGGCCTTTTCACTTTTTTGTATTTAACGGTATGGCAAAGCGGCTAACAGAAAAAAGTTCTATTGAGATTGATCCAATTCATTAATCTGTTTACTATTTATGCATAGGTCAAATGTTTTTGAAATTTTATAAATATTAATGATATAATAACAAATACAATACCTGTGAATATTCCCGTTTCCGAAACAATATATGCAGCATATCCTTTGTGAACTGTCATTTCGTAGAACATACCCATTAATATAATATTGCTGCTTGAATGAAGAACAACACCGGTCCATAGACTTTTTGATTTTTGTACCAGCACAGTTCTTACAAATGATAAACCCGTTAATACTAAAGTAAATCCCGGTAAAGAAATCCACAATGGAGTCCCTTGTCCATAAAATCCTCCGATTATAGCCGGATAGTGCCAAACAGACCAGAAAATTCCAATGAATATAGATACAACAGGTATGGAATATAATTTTAAAAGCTTAGGTGTTAAAAAACCGCTCCATCCAATTTCTTCACCTAATACAACAACACAAGTTAACATGAATCCTAATGACATTTTAGAAAATACTCCAATAAAAAAAGGTGCAGGCAGTTCAAAGCCAAGCAATTTCGCCCATTTGTAATTTACAACTGCACTTGCTGTGAATTCAGCAAAACCGCTCAGCCAGGTAAATCCATATGCAATAAGAGAAACAACTAATGGCAATATATAAGCATAAATTAAAAAACGCATTTTTCCCGGTTTCCAGCCAAAATCACTAATTTTTTCTTTATAAATCAAAGAAGTAATTATTGCAGAAATTCCCGGTGTCCACATCATTATTAATACTGCTATGGTATTATTTTTAGCACCATTAAACATCCATATAAATATTCCGGTTGATATAATTATTGTGACAGCTATAAACGTGATTATCTGCTTTGAGGTATTTTTTAGTGTGTACATGACTATAAAATTTCGAATCAAGTTATTTTTTTGATTCAATTATTCTATTGAAGAAATTATACAAATAATTTTATATTATTTTAGACGGTTTATTTTGGAAATAGTTTCAATTCAGAACCTTTGACTTGCATGTTTTTAAAAAATACAGGAACTAATGATATGCGAGTAATAAGTGTTGAGATTAAATTTGCTTCATGTTAAAAAATATTTAATATTAGGTTTGTAACTGTTTACAGGCATTTAATAAAAGATTTTCACGGTCAGTGTTTGAATCTATTTCAATTATTTTCATACCAAGAGATTTTGCATCTGCCTCTATTTTCTTATTAAGCCAAACGTTTCTTTCAGAATAATGATTTATAAAAATATCCGGGTCAGGGACATCTGAATAAAATAATTTATCGGCAAGAACTCTGGTTTTCAAAATAACTTTTGAGGCGGTTAACCACAGCGAATCAATATTTTCATAAGGCAATGAGTCAACCCAATCCGGGTACAAAGCCCACCCTTCAATAACCGCTGGATAACCGGTTTTTGAATGTCCCTCAATCACAGCTTTAACAGAAGGCATTAACTTTTGATGGTAGAGAATAGTATGATCAAATAGTTCCTGGACTGTATGTTCCTGATAGTACTTCCAATGCGGTAAATCTTTCATTGGATTGAAAGCAGGGTCCGGTGATATAGCTTTAACTGCTGTTCCTAAATCATCAGTTGAAATACACGCATAATTGAATTTTGCAGCAAGTTCCCTTGCAAGTGTAGATTTGCCTGTAAACGGTGCACCGCCAATTAATATGACTTTTTTCATAGATTATTGTCTGAAATCTTCCTTCTTAAATCTTCTGCTTCCTTTGCCTTGCCTGTTTGTTCGTAGATATTAATTATATCATTACAGGTTTCTAAATATGGTATTACTGATGTCTCTACAGTCTTATCAGTCATTAGTTCAATATAATCTTCGCATGCAGTTATGGCATTTTCATATTCACCTGTTTCTTGATAAGCTTTTATTTCACAGCTGAAAATTAGAGCATACAACTCCTTATTAAAATCTCTGATGTCAATCCCAATCTCTCTAATTTCTTTGCAAACTGACAGGCAATTGTAATATTGTTTTAACGATATATATACAACGGCAATATTAGAGATGCTGAAGAGGTAATTGTAATGAGATGTTCCGCACAACTTTTTGAAAATTTCCATTTCTCTTTTATGGCATTCCAATGATTTTTCATATTCTCCTATCCTCTGGTAAGCACTTCCAATATTACCCAGCGATGTTCCATATACCGTATGGTTTTCCCCATAAATTTCCGCTTTAATTTCCAGGGCCAGTTTACCAAATTCTAAAGCTTTTTCGTACTGACCTTCATCAAAATAAATACTTCCAAGATTAGTTATTATAGCAGCATATAATGGATGTTTAGAATTATACACCTTCTCAGTAATACTCAGTGCTTCCTCAAACATACGCTTAGCCATTTTTTTATCATTCATGATTGCGTATGTGATAGCTTTATTGTTTACAGTCCTTGCACATTCCTGATGTTTCTCTCCGAATATTCTTTTCTTTAACTCCAACGCTTTTTCATGTGTTTCAATAGCATCATTATACCTTCCGCTATCTCTCAAAACTGAACCTAGATTATCTAAAAGTTCAGCATATTTTTCATTATCTGATAACCCTAAGCTTCTGAATAAGTCAATATTTTTATTATATAGTTTAATTGCTTCTTCATATTTTCCTGATTCTTTAAACAGCTTTGCAAGATTGGTGGTTACAGATGATACACCCAGTTCATTTGAATTTCCTGTCTTTTCGTAAATTTCTAAAGCAGTCTGAAGCATGTTTTCAGCTCTATCAAGCTGAAATAACTGTATGAGCAGAGCTGCAGTTTTATTAAGGCTTTCTGCATATAGCAAACTGTCATTTCCTTTTTGCTGAAAGATAATCTCAGAAAGATCCTCCATTAACGGAGTAAGCTCTCTCCATTTTCCTGCTTCACTGAAGTTATGAAAAATTTTATAAAACCATTCAGTAAATTCAGCTATGCCAAAAACTCTTTTCCCATGGTAGAACGCCTCATTAAGTGCACTGCTTGCTTCAGCCGTTATATTTTTCGTATCCAGCTTTTCAAGTATTTCTTTATAATATTTAAACAGGCATTTATGAATTTGGGTCTTTATTTGATCTTCCATTTTTGTCTTAAGACCCTCAGCCATCAGGGTATTAATTCTATAACTGTTTTTCTGTTCATTGAATTGAATGAATGAAAACCTTGCCAGTTCATTCAAAGCTGTAACCGGGTAACCGGTTTGAAACCTGTCTATTAACAGAGCAAATATTTCCGCATTCCATTTCCTTGCTACCGATAGTACTTTCAGGGTCTCAATTTCATTTTTATCAAGATACTTTAAAAATCTGGAAAGTACATCATTCTGTGTTACAGCGAAATCACTTTCTTCAGGCTCTTTTTTTAAATTATTCTTTATCTGATTATACTGATCGACTGCAAGATCAAGGTAATAGGGCACTCCTTCACTTGCTTTAGCTATAATATTCTGAATATTTTCATTAATAATATTGTATGAGCAAAGAAGCTGTTTAGAATCCGTTTCAGTTAATCCTCCAATAAGATGCTGTTTAATATACTGCTCCCATTCCATATCTAATTCACTCCATCTAAGCCTTTCCCTTCCGAAAAATATCCAGAGCGGTTCCGGAAGCTCTGACACCAACTCTCTTATCCACTCATCGAATAAAAAGAAACTACTCTCAGATTTGACATTCTCCCACAATGCCTCATATGTATCAAAAAGAATAACACATCTGGAATTATTTTCTCTTATATGTTCTTTAAGGTCGGAAGCAAAAAACATCGGCAGACGGACCAGTATATCTTTTGCTTCCAATTGAGGAAGATTATATAAATCTTTCTGCCCTCTTTTAGTCCACCATTCCTGAAGCTTTTTGGTACTTTTAATAATAGTTTTGGTAATTCCGGGAATCAGTCCTACTAATGGTATCTGTCCAAGTGTAGATATCAGGCTCATTACAATACTGCTGTCCTCCAGAAGTGATAATGATTCTTTTGTAAGAGGTGTGTTAGGATGGATCTTCTGCCAATAAACTGCATAGGCAATATCAAATGTAGGAAACGATATCTTAGCACTATCTTTAAAGTTTTTTCTCAAATAATAAAGTGCAGTCTCTTCCTGTCTGTATACACTAAGATCAAAATCAATGCTCTGAAATATAACACTTTTAAATTCCTCGCTTATAATTTTTTGTATCTCTTTTCTTAATGCACTTTTGCCTATACCACCCACACCATAATAGACCAGTAAGTTGTGTATATCATTTTGATTATTTTCAAATGCAACCCTGAACTGCTCTTTATAGAATTCCCTGTCTGTGAAGTGATCTGTATCTTTGGTTGATTTTCTTTCCGCTTCAGTTCTGAATTTCGACTGTATTGCCATAAGAGTTTGATATTAACTAATGTACTCTAAAAATAATAATTAAAATAATTAATTTGTGTTCATAAAGCATTCTTTTGTAAAATATAATTTTAGTGGTAAAGCTAAAATTGTGCAGTTATTGTACATTCCTTATAATTAGATTTTTTACATCCGATAATAGAATATTATAATTCTGCTTCAGGTGCTCTTAGTTATATTTTACATAGATAAAATTTAACTAAAAATATATATTTGTGTAATCAAAAATATTACATAAAATTTAACACTTAGATAAGTGTTATAAACAAATCATAATTTAGATTAAAACTCTCATGGCTACACAAAATATGTCAATGTGGGGAATTGGTCCAAAGATGGCATTAATAACATTTCCGTACTTTGCCTTAACAATAATATTATCCTATTTATATCCAAATATATTTAATCTGGATTTCATTCCCTGGAATTTAACAACCATTTTAGGCACAATACTTTTAATATTAGGAATAATTTTTTATATTTCATCTGCAAGAACTTTATTAAAAGAATTTCAAAATGGAAAGCTGTTAACCAAAGGACCTTATTCATTATGCCGGAACCCCCTTTATTCAGCATTTATTGTATTCATAATACCTGCTATATCACTGCTTATTAATTCATGGCTGGCTTTGACAACTGCAGTATTAATGTACTTTGTATTTAAGTGCGTGATTAAAGCTGAATATAACTATCTAAAAGAAAAGTTTGGAGATGAATATATACAATATGAAAAAAATGTTAATGAAATTATTCCGATACCGAAATTTTAAAAAGTTAAATATTGAGATTCTCTTAAATGAAAAGGAGCTTACAAAAGCTCCTTTTCATTTAAAATTTAATTAAGTAATGGCGAATTGGTTTACTTCTTACCAACTGTTGCCAGGTAAATTACGAACTGTTCCTTTCCGTCGAGTTCCAGTATATTATTCAATTCATTATCATTATATGCAGCTATTGCACATGTTCCGCAGTTGATTGTTTCTGCACATAAATATAAATTCTGGCAAACATGTCCTGCATCAAGGTACAGATATCTGTATCCTCTTTCTCCGTACCGCCAGTTCATTCTTTGCGGAACAGCAATCCAGAAGAAAGTAACTGCGCTGGCTTTTATAAAATTTTGGTCTAAACAAGCAATAGAAATCCTGTCAGCTAATTCTGCATCACCGGAAACACAAATCAATTTATGTTCAAGTGCAAGATACCTGTATAACCCGGGCAGTAATCCTTCTACATTATTGATGAGTAAATATGTTTCAAAAGCATGGCGTGCACCTGCTGACGGAACATTTCTTAACGTTGCGATTCCTCTTATGTTCTTTTTTACACCCTGTGTGCACCATAAAAGATATGACAGTTCATTTATTGTTAATGGTATATCTGAATAGGTTCTTATGCTTCTCCGTTGTTCAATTGTATTCCGTAAATCCGCAGTCTCTATATTAATGTTAGCGGGTTCCGGTAAATCAATTAGAGATAAGTTTTTGTCATATTCAAGCTGAAGAGGAGGCTGGGGTTTATTTAATGACTGGTCAGATTTTTTTAGATTTTCATAGTTTGTTAATTCAATGAACTGCTGACCTATTGAATCTTTTTTAAAATCCTTTTTGAGCTTCTTACTTTTTGAACCATCAGTTTTTTCCTGAATTGCTGCAATTGTCTTTTTCATAACATAAAATTAACTGACATTAATTTTTAATGGAGTGTGAGATTATAAATGCAATATAGTTTATACTGTATTTTTATTCAATTTACTTATACATATAAGTTTAAGTGATATAGATTTTATACATTATATAACTAAAAGTTTTCTTATTTTACTGAAATTTCCAACAGATATATGCATGAAACTTCAAATAAACCACCGGAAGAATTCCGGGAAGTTATCACTCCGTCTGAAGAGAGGTTCGAAAAGATAAGAAGTATAATCGGACTTTTCCTCGGTCCCATTGCAGCAATAATAATTTATTTTATTCCCATTAGCAGCCTGGATTTCCGTGCGCATGTGCTTGCATCCGTCATTGCATTTGTTGTTATATGGTGGGTAACAGAGCCGGTGCCGATTCCGGTTACCGCACTGCTTGGTGCTGTGCTCTGTGTATTGCTCGGTGCCGGAGATGCAAAGCAGGTATTTGCTCCCTTTGCTGACCCGCTGATATTTCTTTTTATCGGAAGCTTTATGATTGCAAAAGCAATGTCTCTTCATGGACTGGATAAACGTTTTGCATACAGCTTAATGTCTCTGAAATGGGTGGGAAGTAAAACAGCGAGAATTTTATTTGTTTTCGGTTTTATATGTGCTTTTATATCAATGTGGATAAGCAATACAGCATCAACTGCAATGATGATGCCAATAGGTATAGGTATAGTATCCGTATATACAGCATCCTTGAAGGATAAGCGTAAAATGGGTTTCGGAACGGGTTTAATGCTGATGGCTGCTTATGCATCATCTACAGGTGGTATTGGAACCCCGGTCGGCACACCTCCCAATATAATAGGCATAGCAATGATACAGAAATTCACAGGTTACAGCTTTACTTTTTTCCAGTGGATGACAATAGCAGTACCTATGCTTATAATCATGTACATATTTTTATTTTTGCTGATGTATTATCTGAACAAGCCGGAGGCGAAAGTAATAGAAGGAAGCAATGAGTTCATTGATGTAGAAAAGAAAAAGCTTGGGAAATGGACAAGGGGTCAGGTAAATACAGTGGCCGCTTTCCTGATAACCGTATTTCTCTGGATACTCCCCGGAATAATTGCAGTTATTTACGGCGGAAATTCAGAACAGTTCAAATCAATCAACAGGTATATGCCAGAAGCTGTGCCTGCATTGATTGGAGCAATACTGCTGTTTTTATTACCTGTAAACTGGAGCGGGAGAAAATTTACAATAACATGGAAAGATGCAGTCAAAATAAACTGGGGAACAATATTACTATTCGGAGGCGGATTATCACTTGGCGGATTAATGTTCGAGACAAAGCTTGCAGATGTAATTGGCAAGAGCTTAACAGATATTAGCGGAGCAGAATCGTTATGGGGTATTACACTTGCCTCAATATTTATCTCTATAATAGTAAGCGAAGCAACATCCAATACAGCATCTGCGAACATGGTTATCCCTGTGATGATATCAATTGCAATAGCTGCAGGTGTGAATCCTATACCTCCCGCATTGGGAGCAACATTAGGAGCAAGCTGGGGATTTATGCTGCCTGTTTCCACTCCGCCCAATGCAATAGTTTACGGAACAGGACTTGTACCAATCCGGAAAATGATTAAAGCAGGATTTATATTTGATATTGCAGGGGGATTTCTGATATGGCTGGGATTGAGAATAATTTTACCGGTTATGGGATTTAGTTAGAAGTTAGAAGTTAGAAGTTAGAAGTTAGAAAGGACAGAGTCGGAATTGAAATGGTGGTACATGGCTTTTTAGGATTTTTTCACTTTAAATTATTTTTCACCCAATCATCTTTATATACAATGTATTTGTAATATTCCACGCCGACAGTAAATGATTTCATACTTTGAGGAAAAACATATTTCCCTTCAGACACTCTTTTTGCTCCAACTGATTCCTGCAATTTTTTGAGAAGCAATATTTTTCTTATTTGGAGTTGCTTTCACTCCCCTGCAATCAGTATTTTCAAACAGGTATTTAACTAATGCGGCTTTAATTTCTGTGCCATAACCCTTGTTCCAATATTGCGGTAAAAGCTTTACATCTGTTTCTGAAATACCATTTTTATCAGTTTTGCCCAGTTTGCATTCACCTATTTTATTTCCATATAATATAAAAAAGGAAGCAATGTGCCTCCTTTTTATATTATATTTACCTTATCCAAAAAAACAAAATCTTCATTTTATTAGAACCATTTTTCTTGTTTCATAGTATTCACCATTTATCAGTTTATAAAAATATATTCCGCTTGGGTAATTTGAAGCATTCCATTCAACCTCATAATTACCGGGCTTTAATTTTTCATTAACAAGAGTGTAATTTCTCTTCCAAGGATATCATAAATCTTCAGGGTAATATCAGTCACTCCCCTTGCCTCACCCGAGGGAGGAATGGAAAAGACAATTTTAGTTACAGGATTAAACGGGTTCGGATAATTCTGGCATAACTTAAACTCGTTCGGAGTTTCAGTTGAGACCTGAATAATCGAAGTCATAAGATTAGTAAAGCTCATCAAACCGCCCATATCGGTTGTTATATACCCGCGGTTGTTATTTGCAAAATAAACATTGCGTGCACCCATTTGTGTGAATGGATAAGTTTTGAACCAGTTAACACCCCCGTTAGTAGTTCTAAGTACAAGTCCTGTAAGACCCCAGGCTGCGCCGTTATTAACGTCCCAGAAATGCATTCCACCATCAAGAGAACCGGCAAATATTCCGGAGGTTTGTGCTGTCCATGATATACCACCGTTTGTAGTTCTTGCAATATTAGCAATCAATCCGCAAACCCATCCTAATGTATCATTTAAGAAATAAACGTTATGAGGGTAATTGGAATTAGGCACAGTTGCTGAAACCCATGTTACTCCGTTATCTGTAGAGCGTTGGGTGAACGCACCGTTAACACCAGCAACAATAGTACTGTTTGGAGTAATATCCATTTCACGCACGTTTGTTCCGCCTGTGAAAGTTGAAAAAGTCCAGTTTGCACCGCCGTTAGTAGTACGGAAAATTCTTCCGTTACCGCCAATGAAACCGGTTGAAGCATTTTTGAAACGAATATCTTCTAAATTTTCAATTGCCCCTATATTAATTAATTCCCAGGAATTACCGCTGTTGGTTGTGCGCATAACTTTTCCTGAATCTCCGCAAACCCAGATGTTATTGTTATCAATCATTTCAATACCTTTGAGTATGATATTTGAGCTTGAAAGAATTTGAGGAGTCCAAGTTGCACCGCCGTTAGTGGTTTTATCAAGCAAAGCGTAATAAACTGTTTGTCCTGTGCTTTGACGTTGACCACCTCCTACTACGAAACCGAGCAGCGAATCTGTTTTTGAGAAGCGGACATCGTAAGCATGTTTCATAATTTCACCATACATAAACGTGATGGAAGTATCCTGCACCTTTATGATTGTACCGCCCGCGCCGCTGATATATCCTGTGTTTCCTATGAAAGACATACCTGTCAGGTAAGCTGATTGATAAGCAAGGTTACTTTCAGGGAAAAGCTTTTGCCATGAAGCACCGCCATCGGTAGTCCGGATGATGTTTCCATTGGCTCCAGCAGCATAAACAAGATTTTCATTAAGCACATATACTCCGAAGAGTTCATATCTGATATTAGGGTTTAGAGCATCTATATCAAAAACAGTCCATGAAGCACCTCCATCGGTAGTTTTTAAAGCCGTTGTAATTGGAGATATAGAACTGCCGCCTGCAATATAGCCGGTGTTAGCATCAATGAAGTGCATTGTTGTTGCATTACTTCCGGTGGGATTGGCTGATAAAGTAGTTGAAGTCCAGTTTAATCCTGCGTTAATTGTTTTAAGAAAAAAAGCTGTTGCACCTGAACCGCCAATTGCAAAGCCTGTCATTCCTGTGCCTGAAGCCGGGAAATAAAGCTTATTAATGGTTGTGGTAACTCCCGTTATAACCGAAGCCCAGTTCAAGCCACCGTTTGTTGTTCTGAACATCTTGCCGCTTGCCCCTGCAATATAACCGGTGTTGGCGTCTGTAAAATACACTGCTCTTAAATTCAGGGTATCGCCGGGGGTTACAATTGTGTTTTGGGTCAGAGAAGTGAAAGTTACCCCGTTGTTAGTTGATTTGGAATAATGGCGTATTGACCTGTTATCATAACTGCCACCGGCAATATGAACATCATTTCCAATTGAGAATACATCATGAAAAGTTGTATCATTTACTTTTTTAAAAACCCAGTTTGCGCCGCTGTTTGTACTCATCATTAGAACGCCTGCGTTGCCAACAACGAATATATTAACTCCATTAATATTAATAGCATTAAGACGTTCTGCTGTAAGCTTAGGGTGAAGCCAGGTGTAAGTACCAGTTTGTGAATAAGAATTTACAGAAAAAAAAAGAACAAGAAGTAAAGTGCAGATAATTTTCATAATTCGTATATTAAGAGTTATATAATTATATCAAAAAGATTTATTATTTAATATACGAATTTAGCTTCATAATCTATATTACAAGCAGTAAGAATTCTTTTAATTATTATGCCATTTTTATCCAGCTTTAAGATTATTTATTTGGCCAATCTGTTAAGAATAGCAAGGGCCACCAATAAAAAACAAAAGGGCAAACATTTAGAATTAAATATATTCCCTGAGTTGCATGGGTTAAGTGATAAGGTACAACATTCAAAACTTTATTGAAATAAATACCGTTTGGCATACAACGGGTATGTAAAGCTTGATTCCAAATTAATAATGACAAATGGCAAAATCTGATTTTCTGATTACTGATATTGAAGGTTATACCACCGAGATAAGCCGCTTGGTTTCAATGATGAATTATGCCAGGCAAACAACTCTTTGGGCAATTGAAGGACTGACTACTCAACAACTTGATTTTATTCTTGATGAAAAAGCCAATACTATCGGTACTCTTTTGATGCACATTACAGGAACCGAATTTTATTTTCAAAAGCATTCATTTGAGAAAAGAGAGCTGACTCCCGAAGAAGATGCTGAGTGGCATGCCTCAACGGTTATGGGTAAAGAAGGTTGGGATAAATATAAAGGCTATAGCCTTGAGTATTATCTCAATGAAATGAAAACAATGAGAGATAAAACCCTTGATAAGCTAAAAACAGTTAACGATGAATGGCTATATGAGGAATTTCCCTTTTGGAACAATCAGCCCGTTAATAACTATTTCCTGTGGTTTCATGTTTTTGAAGATGAAATCAACCACAGGGGGCAGATAAACCTGATAAAGAAAAGAATACCAAAATAGTCTATTAATGCTTTATGAAACTTATTTTGGTATATTTGTGTATATTACCGTATTCATCTTGGTAGTGGAGTTGAAAATACTTTTTGTAATGCGTTTTTGATAAAAACATTGTTTATCTCCTTTTTTGCAGAATGTTTGCGGTAGGATTGGAGATAATTGATTCGACAGGTAGCTCAGTTGGTAAAGCAACGTGCCCTCCCGATATGACCCATGGTATAACCTCTTGGCAGGAAATAAAAAAACACCACAGAAAAATGTCATTTCCATAGTGTTTGTTGTGGACAGGGCCGGAATTGAACCGACGACACACGGCTTTTCAGACGACGAAAACGGAAAATTAATATTTGTTGCATTATGCATTTATATTAAAAATATGATATATTTGTATAGAATAACAAATTTACAAACTCAAATATTTTTATACTTGCATTATGCAAGTATATATTTAACAATTTATTAGGTCTCAGGTGTCACCCTGGGTGTCACCCAACTTTTTCAAACATTATAATGGTATATGGCTTTATAAAGCCGGTTACCAAGAGGAGTAACTTTTATGCAAAAAGTATTTAATACTTACATAAGAAAAATATTCAAAAAAGGAACTGATGGAAAATATTTAAAAGAAGCCAATGGAAAAAATATTGTTTTAAGAAAGCAGCTTTCAATTTACTGGTATGAAGAAAAGTTTGCTGACGGTAAATTAAAAAAAGAGAAAAAAACACATATGCCGCCAGACTGGGTTAAAACAAAAGCTGATTTAAATAAATACCTTAAAACCTATGTTATCCCGGACTCATCAATTCCTAAAAACGCAGAAGTAATGGATTTCAAATCATATACAGATATCCTGATTAAGGGAATGGAAAACGGTTACAGTAAAAGCACAAAAAGCATATATCAACGTACTTGCGGTTATTTCATCAGTCTGGTAGGTAATAAACCGATCAAAATGTACACATATGATGACATTGTTAATTTTAAAAATTTAAGAAAGGTCATGTCGAATTTATGCATTAAAAATAAGGATGTACCTTACAAGCCTATCTCCCCTGTCACGGTCAATATAGAGCTCAGGGATTTGCATCATATATTTGAAGAAGCTGTAAATTCAGGTTACATGCTGAAGAATCCCTGCAGCAAAGTTACTCATGAAATTGTGGCTCAAAAACCAAGACGTAATTTTTCTAATAGAGATATTCCTCTCATTTTAAATGCTATAAAAAGACCAAAATTGAAAATTGCTACAATTATTGCATTAAATACAGGAATGAGGTTAAATGAAATCCTGCATTTACAGTTTGACGATTTTGTATTCAAAGATGATTATCACTGGCAAACAATTTACATACGATTCAAAGCATGTACACCTGATGAATTTAAGGAATTTGCCATGAGTATTTTAGACCATATAAAGATTGAAAACAAGCCCAATTTCACGCTAAAAGATCACGACAATCGTAACGTCATTTTAATCTGGGAAGTATTTGAAATTGTTTTTGAAGAGTATATAAAGATGGCTGATGCAAATGTATTTAACCTTAATGGTTACATACTTGGCTCTTTATTGAACAAAAATACTGCATCCCAATACCTAAATAAAGTTATTCGTTCACTTGGGTTTCCTGCCGGAAGATATGTATTTCACAGTACAAGACATACAGCATTGACTAATATGCTGCATGCAGGCATTCCCTTAGATACAGTACAAGCAATCGCAGGACATGCTTCACCGCTAACAACAGTAGGTTATGCACATCCGGATTTTGAAGCTGAAAGAGAAAAGTTTAATAAGATTAGATATAGTAGTCTTTAAGATTTACATTTTATCATACTATAAAAGTATCTTAATATGATATTCAAGTAAACTTTAAACTAAATATATTATCATTCTTAAATAAACATTTATTCCAATATGATTTGGAATATTGCAAAATAATTTCTTTTAACTTTTACCAAGCAATTAATAATTAATGTTTAATACATATAAAAGAAATCTTTATAAAAAAGGTCATAATGGAAAATATTTAAAAGATGACTTTGGCAATAATATTGTTGTTGGCAAAAAGATGTGCTTCTATTGGTACGAAGAGAAAACTGATTTAAATGGAAATCTACTAAAGGTGAGAAAGTATCATATGCCGCCTGCCTGGATAAATTCGAAAACTAAGCTGCGGGAATACATGAATTCCTTTAAAGTAAAAACAGATTCATTAAATAATAGAAAATGCATATTAAATTTCAAAGAATTTGCATCGCTGATAATAAAGGAAATGCAAAACAGCCATAGTAAAGGTACCAGAAACAACTACAGACTTACTATTAACTACTTTCTTGAGTTCATAGGAAATAAACCTATTAACATGTACTGCTTTGATGATATAAATAAATTTAAGAACATGCGTAAGACCATGAATAGACGAAATGTTAAAGAGTCATCAAATAGACAAGCAAATGAGCCAATCTCCCCTGTCTCTGTAAATATAGACTTGCGTAACTTACATCATATTTTCCGGCAAGCAGTATTTTATGACTATCTGGTTAATAATCCTTGCGATAATTTGGAACCTCTGCCAATTCCACAAAAGCCAAGAAGAATATTCAATAACAGTGATGCGTCTAAAATCATAAATGCTATCAAAAGACCTAAAATGAAAGCAGTGGCAATTATAGCATTCAATACGGGTATGAGACTCGATGAAATACTCCATCTTCAATTTAATGATTTTGTCTTTTCTAATAGACATACGATTTTTGACATATATAAAATTTATATATCATCTACAAACGAAGAATGGCAAAAATATGAATTTGAAATAAAAGGATACATAAGAGTTGAAAATAAACCTGGCTTTACACTTAAGGACTATGAAAACCGTGAAGTAATACTAACACGAGAGGTATTTGAAGTTATTTTTGCTCTATATAATGAAATGGTAAATTCGAAGAACTTTAATTTAGACAATTACATCTTTGGCAAACTTTATAACAAGCAATCTGCAAGCCATTACCTTAATAGTGTTATCAGGAAACTTGGCTTTCCAAAGAGGCAATATGTTTTTCATTCAACCAGACATACATGTTTTACAAACTGGCTGCACAACGGAATATCTCTCGATAACGCACAAAAAATGGCAGGTCATGCGGATATAGCAACTACATCCGGTTACTTGCATCCGGATATTGAGATTGAGAGAGAGAAGATAAATAATATTAAGTATAGTACCTTGTAAAGATATTTTTACAATTATATAGCTATATATTAAATAGTAAAGGTAGCTTTTCTGACAGTTTTTTGTAAAACAGGCTGTTTTTGGTTAAGTACTTTATTTTATTGAGACTTAACTTTTTTTTAGTGCCTGTTCTGACAGATGCCTTATTTTATTATAACTTAGAGGTAAATAGTTGACATATTAAGAATTTATTACTAATTTTGAGGTGAAAAAGAGCCCTGAAAAGTACACCGTCAGAAAATGGGTATATAAACTATCTAAATATAATATACTTACAACCCCGCTCTTTTTACATGAATGAGGCGAAAGCCGATTGAAACTCCCTTAAGATTCCAATCTGAGTCAGAACCAAGACTTCCTTTTTACATGAATGAGGCGAAAGCCGATTGAAACCGCTGATTTTTTGAGAATACGAATTCACGATTACAAATAACTTTTTACATGAATGAGGCGAAAGCCGATTGAAACTCTTGCAAATCATATTTGGATGGATTGCAGTTACTTTTTACATGAATGAGGCGAAAGCCGATTGAAACAATTTCGCGCAAATCATCTCTCACTGAATGGAACATCTTTTTACATGAATGAGGCGAAAGCCGATTGAAACCTCTTTGCGCTAGTTGTAGATTCGCTATTTACCTTTTTACATGAATGAGGCGAAAGCCGATTGAAACCATTTATATGTAACGGAATGGTGGAACTCGTCTCTTTTTACATGAATGAGGCGAAAGCCGATTGAAACTCTCAATCACAATAGGTGGCTGAGCTTCGTTCTTCCTTTTTACATGAATGAGGCGAAAGCCGATTGAAACTCCGTCTAGTGTGCTCGTATAATATACGCCTATACTTTTTACATGAATGAGGCGAAAGCCGATTGAAACATGTTGACCGGCCTGTTAAATGTTTTTTCATACACGAACTTTTTACATGAATGAGGCGAAAGCCGATTGAAACTCCCTCTGGAATGTCGAACTGGACGAAGTTTGTCCTTTTTAAATGAATGAGGCGAAAGCCGATTGAAACTCAGGCAATGAAGAGCTTGGTTCAATATTTTCTTCCTTTTTACATGAATGAGGTGTCCCGCTAAAGACGGGATCTAAGGAAAAGCCGATTGAAACTTGGGGTCTTTTATCCTGAATTTATTGTCTTTGTGTCTTTTTACATGATTGAGGCGAAAGCCGATTGAAACTCATTCTTCTGCTCCTGCTTCATCTCCTGGCTTTGCGACTGCCTTTTTATATGAATGAGGCGAAAGCCGATTGAAACTCTTCTTTGCCAAGTATAGAAACTATTTCTACTTGATAACTTTTTAAATGAATGAGGCGAAAGCCGATTGAAACTCGGTAAGCTCGGTGTTACTCCAGGGCATATCTCCTTTTTACATGAATGAGGCGAAAGCCGATTGAAACTAAAAGTTCACAGTTGTCAGCATATCATTATAAGTGCTTTTTACATGAATGAGGCGTCCCGCTAAAAACGGGATCTAAAGAAAAGCCGATTGAAACGTCATACCGTTATATATGATAATCTACTGTACTTTTTACATGAATGAGGCGAAAGCCGATTGAAAACTATCTTTGATCATATCCATCTTCTTCTATTAATTTAAATTATCCTGCCTCATTAATCTTCATTGTTTATTTTTTTACCAATATGTATATTTAATTAACTGTTTTTCCTGTCTTTAGAAGAAGCAAATTTTCTCACTTCCTGACTGCTTCTATTCTGGTTCATAGGTTATTGTTCATATGGCTTATTCAGAAATAGATGCTATATCATTACGACTGTACGTTTACTGACATTCCTTATAGATTAATAATTAAATTCACACATATATTCCAAGAACTAATTTTAATTAACCATGATAAACTGGATATTAAATTTCTTCGGAAGGCTCCGACTTAAAAGACAAAAAAATGACCCCAACAAAGTTGATCTTGCCGTTAAACAACAGAAAACTTACGCTATTAATGAAATTCTTCATTATTCTGATGCTTATATGAAAAAGCTCCAGAATGTATATTCAAGAATGCAAAAAAGATATAATAAACTAAAAGGAATTTTAAAAAGCACTGAAGTAATTGAGGAAAATACCAAACAGGATAAAAAAAATACTTATGAATTTACTGAATATGAAATTCAGAAAGTAAAAAGCTTAAACCGCTTCTATTATTTTATAGTAACTTTGTTTATAATTGCTGAAATCGGATTGTATTACTTGACTGCTTCCGTTTTTGTTCCTCCCCAATTAGAGGCTTTAAAAATTGTTTTAGCGTTATTCCTTGCAACTGTTGTAATGGTTGTTCTTAATTACTCTTTCGATACTCATTTTAAATACCGTGAAATGCAGCAAAAGAAAGAAGAAAATAAAATATCTGAACACATACTTAAAAACTACAAAGATACAAGAAATCTTGGATATGTTTTAACTGCTGTCAGTTTTTTAATTATAATAACAGCAGGACTTGTCAGGATATACTTTCTTGAGCAGACCGATACTACAGGATATACAGCAGAAGAGATACAAAGTAATGAAAGAATTGGGTTTTGGGCTTCAATTCTCACAATGGCAATTACTTTTGCTTTAGGAATATTTATGGCACTTGTAAAAAGAAATCAATTTACAAATAAACTCAAGTATAAGCTCTGGAAAAAGTGGAGAGAAACAGTCACTAAAATACATGAGCATGATGAAAATAGAAAAAACCTTCTTTCTACATTTAATAATGAGATTAAAAAGACTATCGAGAAATTCTGGCAGCTTGTACTTGATGTCAGAAGAATATACAAATTAGAGTGTGACCAGAATAAAGACAAGCTCCATGAAGAATATAAAAAAGAACGATTAAAACCGGGTTTCTCTATAAATGATTCAGTATATATCAAATATGATTCCATCCAAAGTGTTGATGAAAAATTGTTTAAATATGGAATTTTAAATGCAGATGCAATTAAAGAGAAAATGGAAGAAATAAGAAAAAATGAGGAAATTATAATACAGCTCGTAGAAGAAATAAAAGATTTAAAATCAGGAAATAAATCAGATGAAAAAATACCGGAAAAAGAATTGCAAACTGCATAATTTAATAACAGCACAACCTATATCATTATGAAGAAAATAGTATTGTTTTTGATTTCAATAATGTTTCTTTTCTTTTCATGCGGAAAAAAAGAAAAAACATATAATATAATTTGCCTCGTAGATTTTTCTAAAAGCATCCCTCAAAATGTAATTGAATCATATAAAGATATTATTAAAAACAACGTGGTAAAATCAATGAGTTTTACTGACAGAATGATTGTTCTTCCGATCGATTACGGCAGCCAGACAAATGCTACAGAAATTTACCATATTGATTTTGCTTTAAATAGTTATGAAAAAGATATGGATTCCCCTGCTCAAAAAGATAGAATTAAAAAAAGGAGATTTGACGAAAGCAAAGACAGCCTCATAAAGACTTTTGACAGCTTATATTATGCTGCCTTGAGTTCCAGAGAAAAGCTTAGTAAAAAAACTGATATTATTGGAGCATTAAAAGAAACCCGGAGATATCTTGATGATAAAAACGAAGATTGTGAAAACCTCATTATTCTTTTTTCAGATATGGTGCAGGAATCCGATAAGTACAATTTTACCTCTCTTAGAAATACAAAGGATGCAGAAAGATTCTTAGAAAAAACTGAAGCAATGGAGATTCCCAAAACTAAAGTGTTTGTTTATACCGGTGTAATACAGGATTTCCCCCCTGACCAGTATTCAGCATTAAAAACTTACTGGACAGAGTATTTTAAAAAGTATAATATTAATTTACTCGAATATACAAGCGGGGGTACTTCTATTTTGGAAAAAACTCTAACAGGAAGAAGTAAAGAATAATTGAATAAAAAAATTTTACTTAAAGTAATTAAAGGTAATAAAGATTTCCAGGTTCTGGATATTACAATGAACGGCTTATTAGACCCGGAGGATATAAGAAATCTCCAATTACCAAAGGGAATTGATTATACAAAAGGTGTAATTATTTCCGGTAAATCTCCCGTTTGGCTGTTTTCATATTTAGTTCATCTTCTTCATATATCAAAGTGGGTTGCAACGTTTGACCCGCGTAAAGGAGCAATAGTAGTACAATCGCATGATTCAAAATCCCCTCAAGCAGGAGATGTAATTCCATTGGATGATATTAAACATTATTTTGGAATTCATGAGTCGACAAACAAGATAAAAAAAAAGCCCGGGAAAAGAAAAAATAAAATAATTGCCTTTGTGGGCCCGCCTCATAGCGGCAAATCCGTTTTTCTTAACCTTCTTTCTCTGAAGCTTAGTAAAAGGTGGGGGTGGAAGAATTTTCAGAAATATTTCTATATAATAAGGGCTTGTCCAGATGGTGAAGGTGACTGGTACCATGATGTACCGGAACAGTTAGGCACTACTCTTAGATATAAAACTGCTTTTGACGAAGGATTTGTCTCTGAAACGGTTTTAGGTATAAAGACTGCTTCTGAAAATAAGAAGATTTTATTTATTGACTGCGGCGGCAAAATAGATAAGAAAAACCAAAGAATATTGAATGAGTGTAACTGTGTAATTATTGTATCACGTGATAAAAGCGAGACACTTAAATGGATGGGTGCAATTAGCTCAAGTAATCTTGAACTGCTATATGTAATTAATTCAGTCTTAACTAAATCTTACAAAAGGATTAGTAAAACAGAATATGAGTTAGGACCATTAATACGTTTTAATAAAGGGAAAAGAATACCGGCATGCAAAATTCCTTATAATTTGGCAGATGCTTTAATAAAATAGATTTTATAATTTTAATTAATAAAACATTTCCATATTTTTGATTGAATGAGGCGAAAGCCGATTGTCGTAGCGAAGCAGAGATCCCGCCCTTGGCGGGAAAATGATTACTGTGATGTAAAATTGTTTTTCAATTTGTTATATTTGCATAGATTGAGGCTAAGGCCGATTGAAACATCTGCTTTTCGCTTGGCTTACGTGTGTCAAAGTTTATGTTAAAATATGAATGAGGCTAAGGCTGATTGAAACATTGATCCTATGGTAACCCTACAACTTCGGCCCAAAGTTAAAATATGAATGAGGTTAAGGCCGATTGAAACCTCTTTGAATCAAATATCCACCACAGGCTGTCTCTTTGCGTTAAAACATGAATGAGGCTAACTCCGATTGAAACTGCGCCGGTGGCAGTATTGGTAATCACTACATATTCAGTTAAAACATGAATGAGGCGAAAGCCGATTGAAACTTATCTATCTCAGTACCTTTGGCAAACTTCTTGTCAAACTTTTTACATGAATGAGGCGAAAGCCGATTGAAACACCGGGCCAGGTCCAACTTTTTAGCAATTTCTTCTTTTTACATGAATGAGGCGAAAGCCGATTGAAACTCATTAATATCGAAGCAAACTGGAATTGGAACATTAATTAAAATATGAATGAGGCTAAGGCCGATTGAAACTCCAATAGTCGGTTTGCCAAGAGACATAAAGTTTATTGAATCAGTTAAAATATGAATGAGGCTAAGGCCGATTGAAACAAAGTAACTGGAGGTGGTGTCTGTTTTTCTTCCACGTTAAAATATGAATGAGGCTTCCCGCTGAAGACGGGATCTAAGGAAAGGCCGATTGAAACAGAAGTCATCCTTGATGAAGGATGAATCGTCAGTTAAAATATGAATGAGGCTAAGGCCGATTGAAACGCAAAGTTATCCGCTGTCGCACCCGTAACCATGTTAAAATATGAATGAGGCGAAAGCCGATTGAAACTCTGACACATTGACATTGGCGTTTAAGGGTAAACCCTTTTACATGAATGAGGCTAAAGCCGATTGAAACTCTGTGAAAAAGTCATTTAACGAATATGATGGCTGATGATGCTTTTTACATGAATGAGGCGAAAGTCGATTGAAACGCTCAGATTTTGAAGTTCCTGTGCCTGTGTGCTCAAACTTTTTACATGAATGAGGCGAAAGCCGATTGAAACCTGTAAAACTTGTAACTAAGATCTGACCATTAATGAGGCGAAAGCCGATTGAAACACCGAAAAGAAGGTATTCCCCTGGTCACTGCTCATTCTTTTTACATGAATGAGGCGAAAGCCGATTGAAACACTATTATTACTAGCTATATCGAAACAGCCAGCACTTTTTACATGAATGAGGCTAAGGCCGATTAGGAACAGCCTCCCCCTTCCCCTCCGAAGGAGGGGTGTGTGATATGGTGTATTTATATTTTTCTATTTATTCTTTTTCTCCGACTCGTTATTTTATTTATACTCAATTCGAGATTCACAATTCGAAATTCGCAATTGAGAAAATGAGGCGAAAACCGATTGAAACGGCGACCACATTGAATCTTTGCCACAGAGCAGCCCGCTTTTTACATGAATGAGGCGAAAGCCGATTGAAACTGATTTCCTGAAGGTGTAGAAAGCAATTGATGGGTGACTTTTACATGAATGAGGCGAAAGCCGATTGTCGAAGCAAAGCGAAGATCCCGCTTTTAGCGGGAAAACGATTACTGTGATGTAAAGTTGTTTTTCAATTTATTATATTTGTATAAAATGAGGCTAAGGCCGATTGAAACTCCTGCCATCCTGAAACTGTGATACCTGCGACAAGGTCGTTAAGATATGAATGAGGCTAAGGCCGATTGAAACTCCCTCATTGCCTGTAGGATGCTCATCGTATTTTCCGCGTTAAAATATGAATGAGGCGAAAGCCGATTGAAACGAATTGCTATAAACAACAAAAGTCCAATAATTCTTTTTACATGAATGAGGCGAAAGCCGATTGAAACTCCTGAGAATATAACCATAATCTTCATGGAAGGTCTTTTTACATGAATGAGGCGAAAGCCGATTGAAACTCAGTAATGTGGGTTTGTTATTCAACTTGGTGTTTTCTTTTTACATGAATGAGGCGAAAGCCGATTGAAACCTCTTGAGCTAATTCAGATACTCCGTATTGGACTTTTTACATGAATGAGGCGAAAGCCGATTGAAACCTCTTGAGCTAATTCAGATACTCCGTATTGGACTTTTTACATGAATGAGGCGAAAGCCGATTGAAACTCCTCATAAACTTTGGCAAAACCAGCGTTCATAATGTTAAAATATGAATGAGGCTAAGGCCGATTAGGAGCAGCCTCCCCCATCCCCTCCGAAGAAGGGGTGTGTGATATGGTGTGTTTATGTTTTTCTATTTATTCTTATGCAACGGCTGATTATTTATTAATTCTTAATTCGCAATTGACAATCGACAATTCTAAATTTAGGTAAGCGTAAACCGATAATTATATACTCCCTTTTTCCTCTCATCTGTGGTTTTATTATTATTGAAAAATAAAACGGTTACAAACTTTTATCTTCTTTGATTATATTTGTGAAGTTGCTTGAACTAATTTCTTTTTCGTTTCTGCTTTTGAAGGAAATTTTTAGCTGCAACATATCTGAACCAGCAAAGTTATTATTTCAAAATCAATAACTGTCAAAATGAATCACTTCAATTTTCCTGTTAAAGAACTAATTAAATCTATTTCATATAAAAGATTTAAAGTCACAATTAAATTTAACAATGATGTAAATTTTCTTTTCTTCCATGGCTCAAAGCTCTATGACCTTATTTGTAAAACCATGAAAAGAGGCGTTAACAAGCTTGGTGAGGATATTATCATTAATGCGGTAGAATCAGGAAGAACATCTTACCAATCAGGAGATTGCTATAACTTCGGAATTACCGCAATAAATGCAGGTGATTATTTTATTGACCATCTTGAAAGCAAGCTAAAATCAATTTCTTCTTATATACCGAAAGAGAACAGCATAGAAGGAATATTTACATTAGAAGATATAACTGAAATTAAAACGGAAATTATACCGGATTTTACAGATGGAGGTGAAGAAGAATATGAGCTATGGCTTAGGTCACCATTAAGAATGGTAAGAGAATATCCTGTACCCGGGCATAAATATTTTGACCGGGAATATTTTGATATAAGACAATTTTTAAAACTATTATATTATAGAGTAAAACGCTTATCAATATTATGCGGCAATTCAGTTGATGAATGTGACCCTTCTTTAGAATTTCTTCACTGTGCAGTTAATTATATTAACCTTATGTGGCTTGATATGCCATATACATCCAAAACACTTGGAGGAGTTTCAGGCAAAGTAAAATTTACTGCTGAGCTTTCAGCAGACTTAAAATTGCTTTTATGGTTCGGACAGTTTATTAATAATGGAAATAATACATCCTTTGGATTTGGAAAAAATTCAGTTACAAATATTCCCGGGTACAATGTTAGCGAGTTATCTCCTTATGAAACATTTCTTGCAAAAGCAGTCAAAAAAGAAAATGTTTTGAATGCCTATAAAGTATTGGCATCGGATAATAGCTTAACAATTAGCGATAAACTAAAAGTAAAGAAATTTAATTCAAAAATTAATGAGAATTTAGATAATTTAATCAATGAAGTAATTACAGGCAAATATGAAGCTAAACCGTTTACCGGTACTATAACTGAAGAACATGATGGAATTAACATTCATACTGAATTTAATCTTGAAGAAAGAACACTTCAGCTGGCAGTAAAACAAATTGCTGAACCCGTGATAAATAAGTATATAGGAGAAAGCTCATTTTTTTACAGGAATGGGTTTTCGAAAGAGGGAGCATTAAAGATGCTTGATGAAGCAGAAAAAAATGGTTACGAATATAATAAAATTGATATAGACTCTTTCTACAGCTATATTAATAAGGATGTATTATACGAGCGAATAGAAACATTATTCGGTGGTGATCCGGTAAGTGACCTGATAAGGGTATGGATAACACAGCCGGTTTGTATAGAAGGAAATATGGTCACATCATATGAAGGTATTCCATATAATAGAATGCTAAATCCTATGCTCATAAATCTTTACCTTGACCGGCTTGATGAAATGCTGCCAGGTAACTGCAAGCTGATAAAGGATGGTGAAGATTTATATATCATTGATAAAAACAGAAATTTACATTAATTTATTATCAGAAAACTGAATGAGGCTTCCCGCTGAAGACGGAATCTAAGGAAAAGCCGATTGAAACGCATTTATCTTACCGCTTGCACCAGGTCTGTTGTTAAAACATGAATGAGGCGAAAGCCGATTGAAACTCGGTATTCATCGGTGCTTAAGTTTACGACAAAGTCGTAGTTAAAACATGCATGAGGCTAAGGCCGATTGAAACTCCGCGTACGAACCGAATGTTTCGCAATCTCTGTATCTTTTTACATGAATGAGGCGAAAGCCGATTGAAACGCTGTGTATTGTAACCATGCCGTATTCGAAATCAGACTTTTTACATGAATGAGGCGAAAGCCGATTGAAACGTAATTGATTTCATTAAATACTCCTTTATGTGCAGCTTTTTACATGAATGAGGCTAAGGCCGATTGAAACCCCCTGTTCAACGGTTTCTCTGGGTTTCGGAATTGATATCTTTTTACATGAATGAGGCTAAGGCCGATTGAAACTCTTGTGAAATGTATTTGAAGTTATACCAGTTCAAAGCTTTTTACATGAATGAGGCGAAAGCCGATTGAAACTCATTATCCGAATTTTCCGTTCAATCTTGTCCTTTTCTCCTTTTTACATGAATGAGGCGAAAGCCGATTGAAACTCATCAACATACGTTTTTGTAGCGTAATCAGTAAGACTTTTTACATGAATGAGGCGAAAGCCGATTGAAACTGCCCCTTTGTGGCAAACTGCGTTGACAGTTTTACTACCCTTTTTACATGAATGAGGCGATAGCCGATTGAAACTCCAGTGAATGAAATCAACCTTTTCAGGTTCTGTCCCCTTTTTACATGAATGAGGCGAAAGCCGATTGAAACGCTCGAGTGAGATTGCGATTCTTTTGCTCTCCCCTTTTTACATGAATGAGGCGAAAGCCGATTGAAACGTACCGCAATTGAACTCTGTGGTCCAGCCTTGTCCAAATGACTTTTTACATGAATGAGGCGAAAGCCGATTGAAACTCCGTAGTTATAAGTCACGGGCTGTTGAAACTGTTCTTTTTACATGAATGAGGCGAAAGCCGATTGAAACTCTTTTTCAACCACAATAGGTGGCTGAGCTTCATTCTTTTTACATGAATGAGGCGAAAGCCGATTGAAACGTATCCGGTTTTCACATAAGCAGTATCTATTTCTTTTTACATGAATGAGGCGATAGCCGATTGAAACCTAAGAAAATTTGGAGTTGGTTCAATTATAAGTAATGATACTTTTTACATGAATGAGGCGAAAGCCGATTGAAACGCTTAATTAAAATATATGTTGATTGCGAAATAACCTTTTTACATGAATGAGGCGAAAGCCGATTGAAACTCTACTTTAATGATAGGTTGTACCTTTTCAGAATATATCTTTTTACATGAATGAGGCGAAAGCCGATTGAAACTCAATTTCTTTCATCTTTTCTTCATGGGTCATCCTTTTTACATGAATGAGGCGAAAGCCGATTGAAACCTGGATTTGGACTTATTGGCAATTACACGTTTTGTCTTTTTACATGAATGAGGCGAAAGCCGATTGAAACTCAGGATTTATTACTGAGATAACAGCATTCTTTCTTTTTACATGAATGAGGCGAAAGCCGATTGAAACTGTGGTGTTATCGTTTATGAAGTCTTGAAGGCTTTTTACATGAATGAGGCGAAAGCCGATTGAAACTCAATTTACGATTTCCCCAGAATTCACCGAATATGGTGACTTTTTACATGAATGAGGCGAAAGCCGATTGAAACCTTTATAGAAGCTTCCCTGAACATTTGTCATTGCAAAGTCTTTTTACATGAATGAGGCGAAAGCCGATTGAAACTCTTTGGTTGACCCCTTTGATACGATGACTTTTCGCTTTTTACATGAATGAGGCGAAAGCCGATTGAAACCGTAAGTATGAACCTTTACGTTTTCGGGTTTATTTTTAGTTAAAATATGAATGAGGCTTAGGCCGATTGAAACTCCTTGTTGGAAGTGATAGCAATCTTTGAAGCTGAACTTTTTACATGAATGAGGCGATAGCCGATTGAAACTCTTCTCTTTGTTGTGATTTCGGTGGTCTTATCTGCCTTTTTACATGAATGAGGCGAATGCCGATTGAAACTTGTTAGTGGAGCCGCTAGTTTGTGAAAATGATGTTGGCTTTAAAATGAATGAGACGAATGCAGATTGAAATTTATTGTAGATGTTTTAAAAATCCTACCCATCCTTCCTTTTAATGAATGTATCTTAAGCAATTTAACAACTTAATTGAGCTTAACAATTATTTTATACTGATAATGTCATTTTTGAAGTAGATAACAAACATCTGTTGTTATAATAGAAGTGCCTAATAAGATATGCAGCTAAAGACCGGAAAAATACTATATTTTTAAATAATAAATAGCCTATTCCATAATACTTACAGGTTCTAACACAATTTCGCAATTTGTTATTTTTTTAATAATATAATCATGCCATATATATTTAAGAGGGTTATTTGCCCTAAATAACTCTGTCTCAAATATCCATTTATATTTCCAATTTTCATTTTTCACATCAATGTATATAGAATTTCGGTATCCGCATAAGAAGTTAATGTACATACGTCTCTTATCATTGCTTAAAGATGTATTTAATTTTACTTTTTCGTTTTCCTTATGATATAGGTTTATTGATTTAATGAGGGAGCTATTATATAGTCCATCCAAGCTATTTTGTCCATCTTTATAATTAAGAAAAACACGAAAATAATATTCCGGATTTAATGTAAGTATATACATTAAAACAGCTGCATCTAATAACATATCATATATATTTGCCTCATAATTGTTATGTACAATATTGTTTCTAATAACATTTATATAATTTATATAATTACCGAAAGGTCCATATCTATCGTCTTTTGTAAACAATTTTTCTTTTTTTCTCCCTATGGTACTAACATCTATATCATATAATTCTTTTAAAAATATATTATCAAATATCATAAATGCGTTTATAATGAATTGGTCAAATATTTTATCAGATTTTCTAAAATTCCTTGTTTTCAAAAGCAAAAGTTCAAATAACTTGAATAACATATTAACAGTCGAGTTAAATGCAAGTTCGTTACCTTCCCAATTATTATTTACGAAACGCGTTTTATTTTCAAAGTCAATAAAACATTTCCAAATATTTCTTATGTAGATATTTTCAATGGTTATATTAATAATATTATAAAGTTTTTCAACTTCATCAAGGGTTTTGTCACCATAAATTGTTTTGCATAAATATCCGTTTATACCAATATTCTCTAATTCCAAAATGTTATTCGCTTTTTCAGATGCTGTAAATATTATTACCGGTATACTCTTATCACAATCTCTAATAAACTCTAATACTTTATAGCCCGATCTTTGTTTTATTGGTGTTGACGATGGGTCTTTATCCAAATTCAAGTCAAGAATTACGAGATCATAATCAATTAAAAGTTTTTTATTTTCCTTTAATCCCATTTTTTCGTATGCTTCAAAAGCTGATGGTACAGATGTTAAATCACAGCTTTTTCCAAATACTTTTTCTAACAAGCAACTCCATCCCCCGTCTTCGCAATGGTCATCAACAAATAAAATTTTAAAGTTTCTCTTACTCTCTTTACTGAAGCTTTCAAACAAACTGCTAATCTTATCTCTTTCCCCTATATAATTTAACATGTATTGATTTTCACTGTTTGTTAAACTAAGGAGTAACATATATTTGTGAAAATCTTTCTCAAGGATATTTTTCTGCTTTGATTTTAACAGTATTTTCATGCTTTCTAATTCTACTATGTCTTTAGTTTCAAAAAAAGCATTTGCCCAATTTAAAGCACCTAATTTATTGGCTAATTCATGTTTATCTTGTGTTTCAAATTTTTGTTTGATAGTATCTATTAATAAAAATGGTCTATAATCTTCAAATAATTTTATTTGAGGTTCATTAGATATTTGATTGAATAAATTGTTTAATTCTTCTGTTTTTATAGGTAATCTTAAATGATAAGTATACTTTGTTAAAGCAATAATATTGTATGGGGATTTACGAATTATATCTTTAATGCTCTCAAAAGAGTATATTAAAATAGAATTTAATCTTCGTTCAAGCCTTAAATAATATAATATTTCAATTCCAGCCATATCCTGTCTTCTATAATCTTTCAATATAACATTCGCATTTATTAGAATAATTGTATTATCATTTTCAATTGCATACGTTATTCGGTTCTTCAACTCGTAAAATGTATTTACATAAATATGTTCATAATTAATATCTACATCAAATATCTTTGATGCATTTTTATAATATTCTGTTTCTTTGATTTTATAAATAACATTTCGCACAAAATTTTCATTGTCATCGACTATTAATATTTTCATTTTCGATTGATTTAAATATTTAAAAATAGCTTTTCTATTAATATATATTATTATTCATGAATTTCGAATGGGTTCAAAAACTAGCAATTTTATTACTTTTTAAATTTAGCTCATTTGTTAGATTTTAATTCTTTAAAACAATATCTCTAAGTTTTGTAAGTAAAACATCGTATTCCAATGAATCTTTTGTAAAATTGATTCTTAAGTAATCAATTATTGATATTTCTTCTTCATTATTTGATATTTTAATATTTTTTATTTTTTTCCAGCCAGGTAGTCTCTCAATTTCCTTTGTATCTTTCACTGGAACAAGACATTTATATAGTACATTCAATTTACATTCCATTTCAGATGCAGGGTCAAACATATCCCATATTTGATTAAAATAGTTTACAACAACTTCTTTATTGTTTTTATTTTCAGCTAAAGGTATATATATTCCATTATAAAAGTATTCATCACTATGACCAAATTTCATTAAGAATTTCAAAGATAAATTTAAATGACTATTATTAAGCGTGTGGCTATGATATAATAATCCTGTTTCCTCATTCCTAGGAATATAGTGAGATAAAGTTTCAATTTTCTTCATAATATCCAAAGTTTTAAACAATTTTGGTCCATTTATTACTAAAATCTTATCATCGTTTAAATCAATTGAAAAGAAACTGGATTCACCGTCAGCTTTCCATAAGTGTGTATATTCATCTTTAATAGTGTATTGATTTTCGTAATCTCTTGTAATGAAAATTATATTTCTCATATATATTATGTTAAAGCATTTTTTGTTAATGTTATTTTCGAGAAATGATTTGATGTTAATCCCTGGAAAAGACTTAAAGGTTTAAACTTATACTTTTCATCTCTCTGAATTGAGCCCCCGCCGGAGGTAATAATAATATTTGGAATTATTGTTCTCAAATTTCTTAATAGATGTTCATTAATAAATGTTCTATGAACTATAATACAATCAAAATATGTTTTGATTTCTTTATTTAAAAAATTAAAAGTAACTTTATCATTATTGATATAGCATGCATATGAAGCATTTGTTTTGCTTATAATGTTATTTTCTAATGAGTTTACAAAGAAAATATTAGTGAGAGCCGCCCCATGTGAGTTTAATTCATAGTTCTCGTTGATGATATTGTAATTTGTATTAATTGAATTAAGTTTATCATTCATATAGGCACATAATCTTTCATCAGCTATTAAAATTTTAACCAATGCTGCTTCAATTAATTGATAATAACTTAACTCATTTAATTGACATTGATTAAGAATATTAAAATCATCATTGTTTTTTTCATATGTCTGATAAAAAAGATTACCAAATTCGAAACATTTCAACTGACTTTTAATATCAAAGTGTGTATCACCATGCCTGTCAAATATTACATATCTTTCATTATAATTTAGTTTTAAAGCCTTGCTGGAATAATCTCCATGAAAAATACTATACTTCTCGTTCCCGATAGTCTGGTTAAAATAACTACTCTTATCTTTATCACTGATGATTAAGTTTATTCTTTTACCATTATCCCATCTATCTAACCAATTAATCCAACATGCTTTTAAAATACTAAAAACATCATAAGGCTCATTGTTAGAATCCAAAAAATGAATTTTATTTTTGACCAGTTGTATTCTTCTTGAATTTATTAGTTTACTCAAATATTCATTAAAATCATCATCTTCACTATTCAATAGTAATCTGAAAGGCAGCTTAGTTAAACATCTTTCAAATGATATATAATCTTCATCGCTGAAATTCTTAAAATATTCTCTCTCGAAAACAATAAATTGATACGAAGCTATTGTTTTGGATAAGTTACTGGATAAATCTTCCTGATAGGAGAAAATGGTAACACCTTTTTCCTGAAATTCGTCTATTACTTTTCCATCTATTTTTAAATCATTCCCAACTACCCACATTATTTTTTTAGATTTCTGTAGTTTAAATTTGTATCCAAAACTAAATTTATAATTATCTATATCAAAATCTCCGTAGTAATGTTCTTTTATATCTTTCAATAATTCATCATAATTTCGATATTGAAGTGGATTAAAAATTATTTCTGCAGGACCTTTGATTGATCTATCTATAATAACAACTTCTAAAGATTTTTTTAAAATATCATCATTTATTTCTTCTGAGGAGCATAATAAATGAGCATTAATTTTCATATCTTTAATACCAAGCTGTTTTCGTTCAAGTTGGGCAGTTTCAATATTAATTATTGAGCTTTCTATAGTTCTTTTAAATTCCCATATATCACATAATTTTGCTTCAGATATATTATCATATACAATTACGTGATAAAAATTATTATCCTTTTTATTATCTACTAAATCTGTATCATAAACATTTATCTGGATTAGTAACTCTGATTCATCTTCTAATATTTTCTTATTATGTTTTGAGCTGTTTCTAATAATATTTTCTAAGATAGAGAAAAAAGCATGTTCATTAGTAATACTTATTTCAATATCATTACCCAGTATGATTTTGGTTTTTAAAATATTAGTTAAATCTTCAATTTCGCAATTGTTTGGATTACTTAGCCCTTTATAACAATACACATATGGAAAATGATCAGGATATTCTATCAATTCATCACAATCTACTATACATCTCATATCAGGATATTGCGCACTTAACTCATTGCCGTTTATATTTACTTTTATTTTTAACTTATTTTCAATGCAATTTCCATTTTTAAAATACATTATATCTTCACTTGATGCTATATTATTCATTAATAGCATATTTTCAACAAAGGGAAGTATAATATCTTCGTAGAGCAATAGATTTTTAGGTGGGTGCTGATAATCTGCAAGGAATTCATTCCTTTTAATTGAATAATTTTTCATTAAATCTTTCATTAAATGAATCCATACATCAATTAGTTTTCTGTTATCATTTATTGCTTTTGCACCATATAGATTATTTAAGTTGAAAATTATATCATTATAATAAGTTCTATTATCTACGTGAGCTCCAATGTTGTGAGAATAATTTCTAGCAAAGATTGATGAAACTGCTGATTGAACAGCTAATTTTCTGATTTGATTGTTAATTAATGGGAATATCGATTCTTGAGCTCTTGAAATTATCAATGGACGAATATCTGAATATATTCTATCTGTAAATTCTTCGATATTATTTTCATTAATTGGAATACGATTCCCACGTAGAGCATTAATTTGTACTGAATCACTATATAAACAATAGTTTACAGTACCTTTTTGTCCGGCAATATCTAGTTCTTCAAAAAAGAAAACAAAATAAAATGGGGATTCACCATATAATGAACTGCTTTGCTGAATAATGCTATTGACTATATTTCCATTTATATTTATTTCATTCCATATATTTTGATCTTTGTTATAGAAGTTTAAGTAATATACTTCTGAAAATAAGATTCGCAGCCATTTTTTTAATATATCATCGGCATTTTCTAAATTTTTTGTCTTAGAATTTATCCGATAAAAACAATTATTAATTTTTAAAGTGATTTTATTTGCATCATTGTAGTAATAAAATTCATAAAATATATAATTTTTACCTTTTTCATATCTATTTATATTTTCCGAAAATAAATATTTTAATAATTTATGTTCTTTTACATAAGCATTTAAATTATTATAATATTTCTTATATGGTATATCTAACAATAGATTTCCCATTTGGTCATAAAATGTTAGTTTCCCTAAAGATAACTTTATAGTATTATATTCATCACCATTAAATACTTGTATGTCTTTAAGTTTATCAATATAAAGATTTTTAAATTTTAAAAACTTTAAATTATCTAAATTGAAATATCCTTCTACTTTATTATCTATATAATCACAGTGTAAAATATAATCAGTTATTAAATCTGAAATAAATGATGTATACTCATCAAGTAATTCATTATCTAAATTAGCTGCATAATCATTTTTAATTGGATTGTGTATATCATCAACCAAATCTTCATCATTTATTTGTCTATCATTATCATTCTTCTCTTTAAGTGGTTTATAGAGATAGTCTAATCGTTTAAGTTGATAGTCCAAATAACTTTCCCCGGTTTTTAAATTGGAGCTGGATTTATTTGGCTTTACGTAGAAATCTGCCGTATTAATAAAATTTATATTAGAATTGTTTTTTTTATGAACATTTTGCTGAATGAAAGATTGAAATTTATTATAAACATTATTCGCAATATCACTCGTATTACTTTTATTATAAATATAATAGTAAAATAAGACATTACAATTTTTATTTTTTAAAAAAGGAAGAATATATTTCTCAAGAAATTGCATATCGGGTTCAAGTATACTAGAAAAATCAAAAGGCTGATAAAAAACAAATGAGGGTACATGATCCTGTAATTGTTTTAATACAGATTTTCCGTTATTCATTTTTATAAAAATTACCTCATATCGTATCCTTATATCTCCTAATTTTTTCATTAAATATCTTAATATATTTTCATAATAATCAAATATTAAGATTTTCTTTTTTGATTTATTTTCCATTTTTTTGATTACATTTAGGAATTACTTAATAAGAATATACTGTCATTTTTGAAATTATTAGGATTAAGTTCTTATAAAATTAATATATTATTAAGTAATATCCAATGATTAACTAAAGTTAAACCTTTGTATTTTTTATATTTATATCCAATTTTCTATAAAAGGGAATATTAAGTTTAGTAAAAAAGAAACTAAAAACGATAATTTCAGGTCTGGTTAAGATTGCTAAGAATTCTGATTTAGTTAGAATTTACCCAATTTGCAATGCTTGTTATGATAAGGCGATAGGATTAGGTGCAAAAATAGAGATACCTGGAAACAAAGGATATGAAGTTTACTAACCAGATTTTAGAAAAGGAGCCAATTATGACTAAGTGTTAAAAAATAAAGGTACTTAACTTTTTTTGTAAGTCTTTATGCCTCGGGGCACCTTATTTTTAATATACTTAGCTCTTAAAAAGTATTGACAAAACTAAAAAAACAGGTTAAATTACATATGTTTGACAGTAAAAAAGAACGAGGCTCGCAAATACCCTTATAACCCCTTTAAAATATAGCTGTTAATAGGGGTACTGTTAAAATATAAATGAGGCTTAGGCCGATTGAAACTCGAACGCTACATCTCGTAATCCGATAGACGTGTTGTTAAAATATGAATGAGGCTTAGGCCGATTGAAACTTCATTTAATTTAATAACAATTGGGGGTGTTAGTCGTTAAAATATGAATGAGGCTTAGGCCGATTGAAACATTATGCCATTGTCCTTGAGTATCTTTGATACGGTTAAAATATGAATGAGGCGAAAGCCGATTGAAACTCAGCGACCTCTGAATTGTTATAAATCACTTCGGCGTTAAAATATGAATGAGGCGTAAGCCGATTGTCGAAACGAAGCTCCCCCTTACGGAAAAACTTAATTCAATTTTTCGAAATAATTTTATTTTATTAAAACTCAGAGACGGGATTTTTAAACTTCTTTATTTTATTTGCGTATCAAAAAATTCACCCATAACCATAAATATGTTGTTGATTTTCCTTTATTTATATAATATATTGCGTCATAGCCGAAAGTTATATCCCTCATTTTGTATTCCATAACTTTCAAAAATCAGCAACAAGAAGACTCGTTATTAATCCGGAATACATGACAACCGAAGCTAAAGTGCAAATCAATCTGATTATGTACAAATAAACTGCACACTACAAAAGAGTCATCCAAGTAATTAATTTCAATTCATAAATTCAAATAATATTTTTTATTTTATGGGATTTAACTTTACTGACCTAATCTTATTAATCGGCACCAATCCCCTGCCCAACTATGTAACAGCGAAGTATATTATAGATAATAATCCCGAATTGAAAAATGTTTGGCTGTTGTATTCAGCCGAAGATCATCAAAGATCCACTAAAGATTATGCAGATAACATTAAATGCGTGCTAAATGAAACTGCAAAAAATTTTAAAGGTGAGATTAATTTAATTCCCCTAACAGATGTAGAAAATGCACAAACTTTAAAAAATGATTTAAACGATAACTTAAAGAGAGAATTAGGAAATAGAATTCATCTCAATTATACCGGCGGTACAAAGGTTATGGGTATTTTTGTTTATGAATGGATAAATAGTTTGGAAGTAAAAGAAAAAAGCTACTCATATCTGTCTGCAAGAACATTTGCATTAATTAATCCTGATAAAGATTTAGATTATATTGATTTAAGAAAAGAAATTGATATAGAACTAAAAGATTTAATTTCTTTGCATAGTTATAAAAGACTAAATAATGACCGAGAAATTTTTTTTAAAGCAGCAAATTTATATGGCGAGTGGGTAAGTTATAATACCGATAAACTTTTTATAATAAGTGACAAAAAAGAAAATAAAAGTTTAAAATATTTTTTTTATTCATTTATGGCAAACTCTAAATTAGTATGTGAAGAAACATTCAATAGTAAAAAAGAAATATTTAAGTTTTATACAATAGAAGGAAAGCTATTAGAAATTAATAATACATTACCTCCCAACATTCGTTTTTTCAAAACAAATGGAGAATTCAATACAGGTTTAGAATATAATCCCAGGTTACAGGAAATAATAGAATTCTTTTCTGGAGTTATGCTGGAAATGTTTATTTATAAATTACTAAAAGATAACTCAAAGAACGTTTATCATGATTGGAAAATGAAGAAAGAGGGCATCACAGAACGATTCCAACTAGATGTCGCTTGGATTAATGGATACCAATTAATAGGAATTTCTTGTACAACAAGTTCAAATAAGTCGGAATGTAAGAGCAAGGCTTTTGAAGTTATTCATAGAGTCCAGCAAATTGGCGGTTCAGAAGCAAAAAGTATTTTAATAACTACTATGGAAGAAGAAATATCTCATCATGAATCAGGTGTATCTGATATAAAGTTATTAGGAGAAGAACTTGAAACAGATCTTGGTGTGGGCAAAAAAATATTAGTTTTGGGTAGAAAAGATCTAAGAAAAGAAATTTTCTTAAAAAAAATTAAAGAATTTATCAAATAAAATGAAAAAATATTACGGCGTATTACTTGACACAACCTCCATTCAGCAATATGTATTTGGGAGCAGTAAGCTGAAGGAAAATCTAGGTGCATCTTATATAATCAGCAATATATATGAAGAAATCACAGAAGCTGATAAAGATGGAACATATATTTGTGATAAAGTTGGTTATATAGGTGGAGGGAACGCTTTACTTTTTTTTGAAGATAAAAGCGAAGCGATTAAATTTATAAAAAACTTTACAAGAGACTTATTAATAAAAGCACCCGGAGTATCAATTGCTTGTGCAATTAGTGATGGAACAATTGATTTAGATGATACTGAAAAGTTTAATGAGTTTAAAGAAGCTCTTTTTAATAAACTAGATGAGAATAAAGGTAAATATGTTCCGGTTATTACCCTCCCCTCTCATGGAATAAATGAAGAATGCCCAAGAACCGGTTATTCCGCTGAATCATGGTACGAAGAAAAGCATGATGAAGGCGAAGAAGGAGACTATATATCATCCATTGCAAAGACAAAATTGAATTATTATGAACCTGCTAATTTGAAATTTATTGGAGATTTTAACGATGTTTTAGGTAAATTAGATTTTCCTCTGGAATTTGAGGATTTAGGCAGCAGCAAAGGTGAAGACAGCCATATAGCTATTGTGCATATTGATGGGAATGGAGTTGGCGAAGAATTTGGTAAACGTAAAACCCTTAAAGAAATAAAAGACCTATCTAAGATTTTAGAAGATTCTGTTACAGAATCCTTTAAGTTTTTATTAGAGACTATAATACAGGAAAAAGAGAAAATTGAAAAAGAAATAAGCTGGGATAATAAAAAACTCATTCCAATAAGACCTATAATTCTTGGTGGAGATGATATTACCTTTGTTTGCGATGGAAGGTTAGGAATATATTTTGCAAAAAAATTTATTGAAAAATTTGAAATTGAAAGCAAATTAACAGCTTGTGCAGGCGTAGCAATAATAAAACAAAAATACCCCTTCTATAAAGGTTACATCCTGGCAGAAGAGTTATGTGGTAATGCTAAATCTGTTAGAAAGAATATAGGTAGAAGTGAAGGTTCCTGGATAGATTTCCATATTGCCTATGCCGGGATATCTGCACCTATTGAAGATATAAGAGACAAATATTTTAAGATTAAAGATAAATGTTTGCTAATAAGACCTTATAGATTGAGCAGGAATAAAAATGATATATATGATTTTGATAAAATAATAGAAAATACTCGCTTACTTATAAAGAAAGACTCCAGTGAAAAACAAATTCTATCTTCATCTAAGATAAAAGAATTAAGAGAGGTATTAACCTGTGAAAAAGAAATTGGGAATGAATTTTTAAATCAGTTAAAATCAAAAGGTATAACTCTACCAAATTACCATATAGATTATAATTACTCTAAATCATTATTTCAAAATAATGTAACTCCATATTTTGACATGATAGAACTCACAGAACTTTACCCAAAATTTGAACTTGAATAAAATGGAAAAATATAAACTTGAAATCACACTAAAATCTGATACATTAATTGGTTCCGGTGAAACAGGCGGCGCTATAATAGACAGTGATATCCATTTCGATGAAGCTGGAATACCATATATACCTGCAAAAAGGATAAAAGGATTACTGAAGGATTCTGCTGAAGAGGTAGTTGATATGCTAATTTCAGCAGGCATCAAGATAACTTATAATGCAGGAATAATCGACAAAATTTTCGGCAGTCCCGGACAGAAAGAACCAGCTTATGTTTATTTTTCTAACTTATATATCCAAGATTACAAGGAAAATTTTAAATACCTAAAGTACTTTATTAAAGAATATCCGGAAATTATCCCAAGAGAAGAAGTAGAGAAATATTTCACAACAATCAGGCATCAAACAGCAATAGAAGATAGTAAGGCAAAAAATAATTCATTAAGAACAATCAGAGTTTGTAATAAGAATAATAAGTTCTATTGTGAAATTAGTATTGAAAATAATGAAGAAGATTATATAGAATTATTATCATTAGCATGTGCAAATTTGAGAAGTATGGGCACCAAAAGGAACAGAGGATTTGGTGAAATTGAATGTATATTATTTGGAAAAATAAATTTAAATGATCATTATCTAAAAAATATTGAAAAAAAATGTACAAACTGAAGTATCAAATTAAAGCTAAAGCTCCTTTACTAATTGCAAAGTCATCCGGAGAAAGAAACACAGTAACTACATATGAATATATTCCCGGCACATCTGTTCTTGGTATGCTTGCAGGAAGATATATTGCAAAAAACAAACTAAATAGTAAAGCACATGAAAATGATATTTTCTTTGATTGGTTTCTAAAAGGCAAGTTGAGATTTTCGAATGCTTACATTACACAAAAAAATGAATATAATGAAGATATAGAATTTATTCCTATTCCCTTTTCCATAAAAGAAAAAAAGAATAAACAATCTGAAACAATTGAATTACTATATTCGACACCAGTTGTTCCATTAAAAATGATTAGAGGATTTGGAGTTATAGAAAGTACGACCTTCAAAAAGACATCTGTGAGTAAAAGCATAAATTTCCATCATGAAAGAGATAAAGACACAGGCAGCAGTAAAAAAGGTATTATATTTAACTATGAATCAATTGATAAAGATCAGGTTTTCAAAGGTGAAATTAGTTCAGATGAAAAAGGAAACCTGGAAGAAATAGCAAAAATATTTTTAAATGAAAGCAATTTTTATATTGGCAGATCAAGAAATTCTCAGTATGGTGAAATTGAGTTTTCAATTTGTGATATTATTGAAGAATTAAAAACAAATATAGAAGATAGAGCTGAGATTTCATTAACTTTTTTATCAGATGTAATTATATACAATAAAAATGGCTTTTCAACTACAGATATAAAATCATTAAGAGAATATTTAGAAGAAATTGGTTTAAATATAAAAATTGAAAAAGCATACTTAAAGAAAGATTTTATTGAAAATTATGTGTCAGTATGGAGATTAAAGAAGCCATCAGAAACCTGTTTTAAAGCAGGATCTTGTTTCCTCTTAAAACCCGATAATGAATTGAATATGCATAAACTTCAGGAACTTCAGTTAAATGGAATAGGAGAACGACGCGCTGAAGGATTTGGTCAAGTGATATTTGGACTACAAAAAAATGATATATCAACTGTGAAGCCTTTTTCACCATCTGAAACAAAGATTTCAGAACAGGAATTAAAAAAAGAAGTTATACCTGAAATCACTCAAAAAATTATAAAAAAATCTATTCGGGAATATTCACTCAGAACAATAAAGTTAAAAGCACTTGAAGATGTAAGAACAATAGAAGGAAAAAATAATGGGAAACTGAATCAAAGAATAAAAGGATCTTTAGTTTCAAGATTGGAATCATTTATTAAATCGGCAAATAGTGAAAGTAACTTCAGGGAAAATTATATAAAAGAACTTAAAGATATAGCTATGGAGCAATTAAAAGAATGCAAAACAGATAAATCCAATCTGTGGGATTTTATAATGAGTAAAGAAATAGAGGTTTTGAAAGCTGAAAATGAAACTTTGTATAATTATTATGAACCTGAAAATGATAATGAATTTAAATTTACTTTATATAAGACATATTTCCTTACATTTTTTGCTAATTTAAGAAAAGCAATAAAGAAGAGCAAACAGAAAATTAATTAACATCATGAAAAAGGGAAAAATAAAACTAACAGGTAAGATTGAACTTTTATCACCATTACGCATTGGCAGCGGTGAAGATAATAATACTGATATAGACATATTAAAAGATAGTTCGGGTAAACCCTTTATACCTGCAACATCTTTTATTGGAGTCTTAAGGCATTACTTTATTAATTTTAATGATGCTGACGAAAAGGAGAAGGAAGAATTAACGAAGTTCTGGGGATATCATAAAATCCAAGGTGTAAATACCAAATCAACTTCAATACAGAGCAGCATTAAATGCAGTGATTTATTTGTGATAGATGAAATCGCCGTACCTGTTGATGAGTTAACATCTGTTAGGGAAGGTGTTAAGATTGACATTAAAACCGGAATGACTGTTAAAGAAGCCAAGTTTGACTTTGAAATTGCTGAAAGAGGAATAAAATTTGATCTGAATATGATAGTGGATTATAAAGAAGAAAATTATAAATTTCTTCTTAAATTGATGAATACAATTAAATCAGAGTTAGAAGCAGGTAATATTTCTATTGGAAGTAAAACAACCAGCGGGTTAGGAAAAATTAAATTAATAGACCCATTTCTTGAGGTATATGATTTTTCAATAAAAAATGATGTGATAAAGTGGCTAAAAAATGAAAATGGAAAGGGCATAACAAAAGATTATAATGAAAAGTTTAATTTGAACACAAATATGTTTTCTATAGATGCGTGGTTTAAGGTTAAAACATCATTAATAGTGAAAAGTTACCCATCAGACCCCACGATGCCTGATGCTATCCATATTCAATCATGTGGGAAAGATGTACTTCCTGGAACAAGCTTAAGAGGTGCAATACGAAGCAGAGCCATAAAGATTTTAAATACTAAATTTAATGGTAAATCAGAAAAGATAATTGATAATTTGTTTGGTTTTGTAAAAGAAGGAAAACAATATGATAAAGACGGAAAAGAAAAGGATAATTCAGCAAAGAGCAGAATCATAATTGAAGAAAACTTGATAGATAATTGTCAGGCAGAAATTCAGACAAGAATAAAAATTGACAGATTTACTGGGGGAACAATAAAAGGAGCCCTTATGGAATCAATGCCTCTTTTTAATGAAGAAGGGACTGAAAAAGAAAAGTCAATTCGTGTATCAATTAAGATAAGCAATTATAAAAGAGATAAAGCTTATGAAGCTGGATTAATGTTACTAATTCTAAAAGATTTGTGGACAGGTGATCTTCCTATAGGAGGAGAAAAAAACATTGGAAGAGGTGTATTGGAAGGTATTGAAGCAACAATTTCGGATGGTATAAAAGAAATTATAATTAATAAAAAGCTCGATTTAGAGAAAGAGGATATAAATTATCTTCAATCGTTATTAGATGCTTTAAATGTTTATAAGGAGGAATAAGAATGGAATATAATGGTTTAAATCTGACCACTAAAAAAAGTGAAGCAAAAGCCATAAAAGTAGCAAACCTTGAAGATATTAAAAAGGAATTTGGTAATAATGAAACGGGATATTTTATTACCTACTTAGATTATAAAGTAATTATTGGGAAATATGAAAGTGGTAAATTTATTAATTACGATAATGAACAATTAGATTTGAAATACATACAAAAAATGAGAATATTTAATAAGAATAAAGAGCTTTTAGTCTGGAGAACTGATGGGAAATGGAAAGGGAGAGTAAGGACTGATGAAGAAGGTGAGGAATGTGATATTGTTGTGGCTGATCAAGTATTATTTGGTACAAGAGCAACTAAATGTGCTGGATACTCAACATTAGAAGATTCAAGAGGAACAAATTTAAAGCTGCCGTTTGAATTTGAAATTAATGAGTACAAATCTATAGAAGATAGAAAAAAGAGAATAAAAATTAAAACACATAATTACATTGACTATAACGAGAATAACCAGGCGGAGTATGTAGATTGCAGATTTGTTGAATTTGTTGATGAAAATAATAAAATATTGAAATAAAGGAGAAATTTATATGTCAAAAAAACCAGTTGATTTCCATTTATTTAAAGCACAAATGAATCCTATAGAAACACAAAAAGATGTAAAAGATGATAAAAATTATTGCGGTGCCCCTTATAATTTTATTCCACTTAATGAAAAAGTAGTTTTTACTAATTATTATTTTGGTAATGATAAGTTTGATAAATATTACTGTAATGAAAATTTTAAAACAGGTTATATTGACATAAATATTGATACAAAAGGCAATATTTTCATTATGGGAAACCATGATAACAAAAAATGGTTTGAAGTATTTGAAAAGATTAAAATAAATTTAAGCAAATTTAACCATCTTGAAAAAATTATTTACAGGCTCGAAAAAGATCTAAATAAAAACGAAAAGTTGAAGAATGAAAAAAGTAAAAGTAATAAAAAAAACGAGATTGACGTAATCAATACTAAAATTGATGAAATAACTAATAAAATAAATCAAAATAAAAAAGAATTAAAAGAAAAATATGAATCTTTGATAGAATTATTAAATAGCAAAGAGCTAATTAAATATTTTGAAAAAACATCAAAGTTTTATTCTCCATTAGGTATTAAACCAGTAATCCCAGGCAGCAGTTTAAGGGGTATGATAAGAACTACAATAGAAATTATTTCTTATGGTTATTTCAAAAATTTTTCAAATGACAGATTGTATTATAGAGCATTGGCAGATATGAGCGTATTAAGAAAGCAATATACTGAACATATGGTTGATGTTAATAATAATCATACTTATATGTTTCAAGCAGGTATATTGAAAAAAATTGGTTATAAAGATTATAGAATTTATCCTTCTCAAAAAATATATAGAGCACCTTCAATATATAATGGATGGAAACATAAAATAACTAATTCAGGGACTCCGCCTATTGAGATTGAAGATGATAAATTCATAAAAGTTTTTTTCAATCCTTCAACAGAAACTGACCATCTTCCTCACGGGGGGAAGAGAACAGTAACTCTAAGATTTGCAGAACTTGATGGTCTAAGGCAAAACCGACAAGGTAATTATCAGACACCAGGATATTTGATAGCAAGTGGTAAAATGAATGACAAAAAATATCAATGGGTAATAGATATCCCTGATACTTCTGAAGAGGGAACATATTATAAAATCCCAGACGAAGTAATAAGAAATCACAATCATGATATAAATAGAAAAGGAAATATTCTAGATTTATTAGACACATCTAAAGATGTACCATGTTTTTTTATTACAAAAGATAACAATATATTTAGTTTTGGTCATAATGGATTTTTTAGATTAGGATATAATAAGACGTTAAAAGAACATATCCCTGATGAACTTCGTAATTTTGAAATTGAAGTTGATGAAGAAAGTAACAAAAAAGATAATATTAAAAAATTTGATATTGCAGAAATGATGTTTGGAAATGATGCAGATTTTGCAGGTAGAGTGTTTTTTGAAGATGCTCCGCTACTTTCTGGAAATAATCAAAAAAGTGAAATGGATTTTCATCAAATTTTATCAAGTCCGAAACCAACTACATTTCAACATTATTTAGAACAAATCTATAAAACAGCAGATCAAAAAAAATTTCCTCCATATGGTGATCTTTTTCTGAGAAATACTTATAATGATAATACTAATATCAGAGGATATAAGCTCTATTGGCACAAAGAAGACAATCAATGGATACAGGATAAGAAAGATGAAGTATTAAAACACAGCACTCAATATCCCCAAAAAATATCTCCTATTAAAAATGCAACATTTAAAGGCAGAATTAGATTCGAAAACTTAACAAACGTAGAACTAGGAGCATTGCTTTTCGCACTGGATTTACCACCAGAATGCTGTCACAAAATTGGCATGGGAAAGCCACTTGGACTTGGATCTATTAGGATAACTCCAATATTATTTCTCTCTAATAGAGTAAATAGATATAATGATTTATTTGCTGAATGGGGAAATGAAACAGAACACTTATCACAGAAAAAAGTAAATGAATATAAAGATGAATTTGCAACATTTATTTTAAATACTTTAGAACAAGATAACACTACGCATAACTTCGATGATTTATGGGAAGTAGAAAGAATGAAGCAGCTAAGAAGAATACTTGATTTCGATCATAGACCAGAAAATGAAAAGACAAGGTATATGCAAATTGAGCTTAAAGATGAAAAAGGAAAGGTTGTTAAAGATTCAAAAGGAAAAAAGATTAATGAGTTTAAGAACAGATCAATTCTTCCTAAACCAACAGATGTATAATTGTGGATTATGTTTGGTGACGATTTTAAGTGAAAATGACTTTTTTGGTTAAATACATTATTCTATTAAGACTTAACTTTTTTTAGTGCCTGTTTTGACAGATGCCTTATTTTATTATAACTTAGAGGTAAATAGTTACCAAATAAAGAATTTTTTACAAATTTTGAAGTGAAAAAGAGTATAATCCTTTAATGATTTCGAATACCCACAGTAAAATACAGCTTATCGTCAAAGCAAGTCTTTGGAGAAACTGATTACTGAAGCTATTTGGAGATAAGAAAATTTAAGAAGGTTGAATTAATTGATCATTATCTAAAAGAATATTCTTAATTTATTTTTGGAGGTTAAAAAATGGAATCTTTTTGGGAATTTAGTAAATGGATATTAATTTGTTTTACTATTATCATAATTACTCTGCTAATATTGTTTAATTTGAAAGACAGCGGTATTAAAGCTTTTTTATATAAAGTTTTCAGTAAATCTTTATTTGCTTTAACCGGTATTTCAGTTTTATATATTATAAGCCCATTAGATCTTATACCAGATGTTATACCACTATTAGGACAATCAGATGATGCATTAGCATTAATTTTAGGTATTGTTGTATTTTTGCCTTTTGCTATATTTGCAGGTTTAGAAGGTAAAAAAATTTCAAAAACACTAGAGTCAGCAAATGAATTAGCTAAAACTCTGAGACAAAAACATCAACAATTAATAGAAGATTGATAATAATAATTTCTTTATAATTCACATAACTGCTGTCTCAAACACAAATGGCTTTGTAGGTTTACCATCAACTAACAGCTTGGCTATGCATTGGTAATTGGGCAAATACAACACATCATCTTCCTTAAAATCCGTAAATATATAAGGCATAATTGTTGAAAGCTCATGGCTTCCTGCTCTGAAGAATATAGTATTGCCAACATTTCCAATAATAATTTCTTTTAATTCTTTTGGAATTTGAGCAGTTGTTTGATTTGCAAGAATCATACTTAAACCATATTTTCTAGCTTCAGCTAAAGCATTTGCTGAATCGGTAGAAACAAAATTTTGAAACTCATCTATATACATAAAGAATTGCCGTCTGTCCTTCTCATGAATATTAGCTCTTGAAAGAGCTGCCATTACAAACCGGTTTACCAGTATAATACCCATGAAGTGAGCTGCTTTATCACCTAAAATGCCTTTAGGAAGCCTGGCTAAAAATATCTTTTTATTATCAATTATATCTCTGAAATTAATATCACTTGTACATGTGTTAAACACATTCTTGAAAAATTCATTTAAAGTATAAGGAGTAAACTTGCTGATTATATAAAACAGAATGTTTGTAAATGATATCTCCCCTGTTGTTTGATTTGCATTGTTAAAGAAGTTTATAACATCAACATTGCTGCAGTTTTCAAGTATTTCTTTTCGTTTATCAGTGTATAAAAAGAAATTTACAACATCAAAAATACTGCCCTTGTTCTCCATAACTGCAAGAAGCGCATTTGTAAAATAAAGCTCGAAAACAGGACCGCCAGTTATATTCAAATTATAAATATCATTTATAATTTTTAGCTGTTCATTTATTATAAAGGATTTTTGTGCAGGGTAATTGATGTCATATTCAAGCAAGTTTATTCTATGTTGATACTTTTCCTCAGTCGGGTCAAATATTATTATATCGTTTTTCCTATGTGCTGGTAAATTCTCAGCAATTTTATTACAAAGATCCAGATTGGGATCAATAATTAGAACTCCTTTATCATTTTCAATCTGGTCCATAATCATTGTATATAGCATCGTTGATTTCCCGGTACCGGTCTGTCCAATAATATATGTGTGACTGTTTAAATCTTTATCTTTTATCCTAATGTCCATAACAAGCTCCCCTCTTCTTTTGATGCCAAGTAATGTACCTTCAGTACTAAGTTCTGCCGGAACAAAAGAAAAGCGGCTGAATTCACTTTGTACACCGGAAAGCTTAAAGTTTGTTCTGAATGGTAAATGGAAACATGAAGCGGCTTCTACTGCTGTAAATATATTTGCAAATTCTTCAGGTATTTCTGAATTGTTTATTAAACAATTGAAAATATCAGCAGGGTTATTTATACCTTCATTTATTTCAAAACCAGGATCAGCATTGAATAAGTCAGAATTTATATTATGTTTTAAAGTATTGCTCACTTCATTCTGTTTATTGTAAATTAAAACTACTGTTTTGAAAAACATTGAAGACTCAAGTTTATCGAGAATATTTATTTTGTCTGTTTCTCTAATTTCAGGATTATTCAAATATTTAATCTCGTTTGACAGAGATTTTATATAACTTTCCGGAGTAAATGGCTTTAGATGTATTACAAATGCAGAGCCATCATGTTGTTCAGTTAATATGGATAACAATTTATCATAGCTATATAGTAATTGGTTAGTAAAAAATAGCGCATTTAACAATTCTTTTTCAACTTTTTTATCAGAACTAATAATATCATTGTAAAATAAACTTACACTCTCTTTTATTTTTAACTTATATGATGTAATATTTAAAGGTAAATCAATAAAATATACTGCTGCTTCAAGCTCTTCTTTAGATTTTACAATTCTTAAATCATATACCAAATATACACCGGAAGAATAGAAAAACTCCAATAAAGATTCTTTTATTTTTCCGGCTTCCAAAATAGTTTTTTCCTTTATCTTTCCAGATAATGATATTATAATAAATACTTTTACCTGCTTTAGGTTGTTTATAGTTATAGTTTCATATTTTATGCTTATAATAGCTTCAGGATACAACTTGTAAAAGAATTTCAGAAGCGATAAATGCCAGTTCCTGTCTGATAAATCATTAACTCCCAAAGTTTGGTCCGGTAAAAAGACAGAAATTAATTCAATAGCAAATTGCGCTGTATAATATATTCCAAACTGAGATTTTAATGTTTTTATTACTATTGATGAATCATCTCTGAATTCTGAGCTGCTATATGTATTTGTTATTTTATTTTTAACTAGAATGAACTCCAGTTTATCAACAATTTTATTTAATTCTATATCAACGGGCTCTCGCATTATACCTGTATTTAGAACAGGTTTCAAATTTATACTATCATCATTTATAAAATCGTATGAAAATGCAGGTGTATTTTCAAATATTATTTTTACATCCCTTTCATTCAGTATAAAATCTTTACTGTTAAACATAACACCTTCCACAACGCCTGAATATTCTTTGGCAGCATTAATAAACTCAAAAAGACTCTCATAGTTAATCAGAGTAACTTTTTCACCTAAATTTTCTTCTAGTTTTAAGTTTTCTGATGCTGTAGAATTGTAATTAATTAGTGTCAGCATAATTATGCGGTAATTGTTAATAAATTTATTGTTTTTTTATGAATTTGAAAATCTACCTCTAATATTTTTCACACTTTCATCTGATAGTTTTAAAATTTTAGCAATAACTCTGAAATCATTATCAAACTTCCTAATTACATGGCTAAAAAATAATCTCTCAAGCTCGTTTATTGGAAGTAGTTTTTCTTCACTAGATACATCTTTATCCATTTTTTGAAATCCCCACATTACGTGAGTTTTTTCAACATAATCCAGTTTATCTAGATCAATAACTGTTAATTTACTCTTTCCTGTCCCATCAATCATTTTTTTAAGCCATTTTCTTATGTTAAGCACATTACCGCCTCTATAATTAGCAACTAAAAGCATTCTCAATAATTCGATGCCAATAAATTTAATATGTTGGTTTAATTCTGTATTATACCTTTCAGTGTAATATTTTATAATTTGTAAGACATCTTCTCTTCTATCATTTAATGGTGGAATATATATGTTCAACTGATTTAATAATCTATGCAACTCGGCATTAAAACCACCCCAACTGTATTCATTTTCAATTCCAGCGCTGCAAGCTGTTATTATTCTTATGTTATTATTTTCGTTGGCTTTTATAAAATTTAAAAGATAATTTTGTGAGCCTATAGATAATAAATCTACTTCCTCAAAAAACAATGTTGTGTTAGTTAATCTACTGCATAACAGTTCAGAAATTTCTGTATCCTTTATATCAATGCATTTAATGTGGATAAAAGAATCTTCTGTTTTATTTGCAGAGTTATGTAAAGCTTTAGCAATAATTTTTTTCCCTGTTCCTTTCTCACCTGTAATCAGTACATTACTAGTTAACCTGGAATATATTTCTATCTGTCTATAAACTTTTTTAATTGCCATTGATTCACCAATCAATCCATATTTTTTTCCATAATTGCCGGAAATAATATCAATGTTATTCTGTGCTTTTTTAATAATACTAGAGTAGTTCCTCTCTAATACATCCTGCCCTATCCAGTCTCTCAGCTTTAAAAAAGGAAAATAGTTTATCTTTAACTGCTCATCTTCTTCTTTGTTTTCCGGAAAATACTTGCTTGATAATTCAAACTCTCTGCTTGTCAGTACGTGAGTCAGAGTGTCATTTTCTCCCCCAAACATAGATATTGCAAAACCAATAGCTACACTCATAGTTTTTCTGCCGCCTGATAATGAACAGTGGAGACGCACATTCTTTTGAGCTGATAAATCTCCAATTAAATTCATTATAAAATTAGGAAATAACTCATTTGCCTCCGGTGAATCGATATCATTAATTTCAAAGTTTTCATCTTTTACGGTTAAAACTTTTATATTTGGCAATCTTACATTATATAATTGGCACATCCTATTAATTTCATCTTCCAACGAAGGTATTTTAGTAATGTCGCCTCTGACATACAATTCACCTCCATCAACATATTTTTTCCCTTCTATTGTAGTAAGAATATAAAGCTCATCAATAGAAATATTTTCCCTTACAGAAAAAGCATACAAGGTTTCAGAAACCACTTGCGGGGTCAAACCGCACATTGTTATTAGAATATTTTTTTCAGGCATATGATTAGTATTATTTCAATCTGTTTATAACCAGAAAGATCCAGGAAGAAATAAAATATGTTGATTTGCTATTAAAGATATTAATATATTTTTCTTAAAAAAGAAAATAAACACGTGTATATATATTATTAGTAAAGATGATAAATAAATTAAAATATGCCTTTCCATAATTATAGCTTATTTTATTACTTAAAGACAATATCTTGTGTAAATTTTACATCTTTCAAACCTTTTTGTTCCTCTTCATCTTTGACATCTTCTTGTTCTTGAGGTTTCCCTTCAATTATGTAGTCACAAGCAAATTGTGCATGCTTTGTAGCACTTAATAAAAATGTTTTATCACTTTTTAATACTTTTAACCAGGATTTTAAATATGCTCCAGAATTTTTACATGTCTTACTGAAAAAATCACAATGACTGGATAAAAATGCAGCCCCAAGTTCCGCTACTAATTCTTCTTTAGCATACTCTTCATCTCCAAACTTAATTACTTTAGCAAAAAGACTTCTATTTAACCTTTTTTTATGTCCAGTAGAGTGAATAAGTTCATGAAAATAAGTACTATAATACTCTTCTGGACTATAGAATTGATCGAGTTTTGGAATTCCTATAAGGTCTAAACATGGCATGTAATATGCTCTATCTGGTGAATAAGAAAAAACAGGCGGATTTCTGTATGATTTTATAACATCTTCAGCTTGTTGATTTATGTTAAATAATGATAGAGTGTTTCCATCATAATACTTATTTCTTACCCCAGTTGTTTGCTCTAAATTATAAATTTTATGAGATCGCATCATCAACCACATCTTCTTTTGGGGTCTTCCTCGCTCATCTTTAACTATCTTATGTTTCCACTTTGCTAAAATTATATTGGAATTTTTATTTACTTCAATGCTTTTTATCTTACCACCAAGGTGAAATGCCTGGTTTGCTGTTAACCAATAATGTGATTCAAAACCTTTTTTATGGGCAGCTGAAAGAAGTAATAAAATATTAATTCCTCTATATTGCTTCTTGGTTTTGAAATTTACTGGGAGTTTGCTAAACCATGGTTTTCGCCAAGGTATTATGTTGTTTTCTAAATCCTTTATAATACTATCAACTAGCTCAGTATATTCAGGTTTTAATTTTGGGAGTTTATATTTATTCAAATAAAAGTTTTTTTATTAGTAATAATTTTAAAAAATTAAGAAACATTAATAATATCTCTAAACCAATCTTCGGCATTGAATTTCAGTGATACATCATCCATAAAGCCTTGCAATTCATATTTCTCATCTAAATTTTTAAAATATTGTTCCAATTCTATTCTAATATCATCTTCATTTTTTATTCGTTTTTTTAAATCATTTTCAGTCCTTTGATAAATTTTAAATACATCTTTAAATATTTCAGGTCCCTTCTTTAGATTTGGTAATTCTAATGAATCTAGTTCAAGTTGTATTACAAGACTATTAAAGTATTCTATACTACTTAGCTTTTGTATTCTGCAATTCAATTCTGGGTCGACATCAAATATCCAGTTATCAATATTCAGTTTATGTATTTTTTTTGCAAATGGATTGTTTCGCCTTTGGTCCGGATGTAAACAAATAGACAGAGCAACAAATAAGCCAATATAAGATAAAGACCAACTTCGTTTATTATTTCTATCGTGCCGGCTTAATAGTCCTGCGTCTCTGAGAGAATTAACTGTAAATCTTAAATTTGTTTTGCATCTCGTAGCTCCTGATTTCGTCATTACTATATCTTCATAATTAAAACTTTCATCCTTTATTCGTTCTATAAAATCATCTATGACTTTGTGGAGATCAGTGTTGTTTTCTCTAATTTTTTGATTATTTAGTAACAGAAAAACCAAAAACCAATACTGATATTCAACTGAATTAAAATATTCCTTAAATTGATAAGTATTTTCATCATTAACATTTAAGGTCGGTAAATTGCGTAAAAAACTTTTCTTAATAGATACCGATGAAACCGAATTATTTAATTTGTGTAATTTGTAATCATTTTTAATTTTATCAATATTCGTCTCAAGCAGATATAATGATTGCATTAAGAAGTGTTTATCTTTACTATCCATTTGATGACCTTTGGATATTAATAATTTTATATCATTTATTATAACTGTAAATTCCGAAATGAACATTTTATTAGAGTCACTTTCCGACATTTTTCTACGCTGCTTTCTTTTTCAACCTTTTCTTAAAATCTAATAAAGTGATTTTTTTTAGGTTTTCTTTTGACATCATTTTATGAATTGCTCTATGACAATTTGGGCAAAGCAGGGTTACATCATCTGCTGAAATTTTAGTCTTTGTCTCAACAAATTTTAATGGAATAATATGATGTAATTCTAAAAACCTATTAGGATCTTTTAAACTGTATTTTTTTTGCGGATCAAAATTGCATGCGGGACATTTTACAGTACCAGAGTAAGTTTTCCTATATTTTGTTCTGAATTTATTATCTCGTTCTTTATATATATGAGCTTTGCCCTTTTTCTTATTACCTTCAAATCCCTCTATCACTGCTTCAGCATCAGAAATTCCTATCCTTTTCTTGGGTCCGAATTTCGTCCACATTTCATCGCTCCATTCATATACATTAACATTGTTTGGTCTATGTCTCATTATATAAATCTGCAATTCACTATGCATAGCTTTTTCATATTTCTTCATTCCATAATGTTTTGCAATTTTTCTTAGTAAAGCGAGTTGGAACATTGGAGATAACCTTCTATTTGAATATAAATATGCTATTTTCCATCTAACACCTGCAAAAATATCTTCTACCTCGTCAATTTTATCAAACTTCGCGTTCTGGGTATAAGCTATTATCTTTAAAATGCCATCTTTAATCTTTTTAAATGCCTCCGCTGGAGTATTACCTAACTTTTTTCGCCATGCATATTTTCCATCAGTTGTATAAACTGAATCTTTTGAAAACTTATGAAAATTCTTTTGAATAAATATACCATGTTTAAACGAACCACCGCCACCCCAACCACCTATGCCACCAAGCATGTGTGTACGGTCTTCAATCCAATATGAAAATGATTCTTTGGTATTTTTCCCTCCAAGAACATAATCGTTAATTGTCATTTTCCTTACATCTTCATAACTCCATTTTTGTAAAAATTCATCCAGCAATATTCTGCATGTTTCCGGATTAAGTTTACTCATTTGTTACTCCTTTTTTCTGATTTAAACAATACTTTTTAGGATAATTTAGAACCTATGTTTTATTAAATTATATAAAGGGTACAGCTTCTTAAACTCTGCGATGATTGTGTTTACAATGTTATTTTCGCTTATTCTTTCATCAAGGGGTGATATGCTTTTGCCGAATGTGAAGTAATGATTAATATTATCGTTACGTGTATATCTCCATAGCTCTTCCGGTGTTTTAAATGTATTTAAATATTCACTGTGTGACTTAAAATCAATCCAGTATTCTGAATCCAATACTGTGATTAAACCGAATAATGTTTCCCTGGAGGATTTATTTTCCATTAAATCATGGTATTTTCCTCTATCCCATGCACCGCCTTTTTCTTTCCCCAGGATTAGTGCAATCTCGAAATGATCTCTTCTTACAACTAACTGGAAGCGAATATGATGAATGAATGTTTGCGGATTTGCATCAGAGTGGTATGGTCTATATGTTTCTAGCTCAATATCAGATTTTCCATAATGAAGCCAAATTGCATCTATTCTTTGCTCAAAAAATACTCTGGCTTGTGATAATTGCCAGGTTGATGACCTGTGGTTTATTTGCGGATGTCTGCTTATGTTCCAGCCATGTTTTAATATTTCAGGCCATAGAAGATTATCAAGTTCAAGCAACCGGTCAGCAATGGCTAATCTCTCATTATCTGCATTATCATCGGAGGGTTTATTGCCACAAAATGTTTCATAATGTTCTTTTTGAAAAAACGGATGAAATGTTTCTATAATATTCAAAGCTATGTTTTATAATTTTTTAAATAGCCCTATTACTTCTCCTGTTTCATAAATATTTATGAAACCATTCGCATAAAATTCTTCCTTTTTCATCTTTTTATCATAGTATTTGTAATGTAATTCTATTTCTTTTAATTCTATATTTCGTTGTAATTTATATTTTATTTCTATTACTCTTTCTATAGTTGGATTTTCTAATTTCTTCAACAAAGATTCAAAGAATCCATAAAAAAAATATTCATTATCTGATAACTCATTTTTATAAAGTCTACCCATAATATTATTATTTTCATAGTTAATATAAGTGCATAGATAGTTAAATGGATAGATTTTATATTCTATTTCAATAGATCGTTCAAACTCGGTATATCCATCCTTCCAGTTATTTTTAATAAACTTTACGGAATGGTCGAGTAATTTGCATAGTTTTTTATTTTGTGAGGTATTAGCAAGCCTTTTGATTCTGCTTACATAGTAATTTAGTCTTGACTCAACTTTATATTTTAGTGGATCTAAGCTAAAATTAAAAGGTGTTTCGGGGTCAACAACTGTTAATATCCCATTACTTATTTGATCAGAATATGGGATTCTTGCAATTACACCATAAAACAAAGTAGTTGTTACACTTTTATAATTACTCTGATTTTTCTTTTCAATAATATCCTTTGCTTGTTTATTAATATTTGCATTAATATCAGAGACACCTTTTGCTTCAGTGATAATAAATTTAGAACCAGTTGAAGAAAAGGTATACTTATAATCTAAAGATTTTGATTTTTTTGAAGATGGGATAGCACTGTAATCAGCTCTAGTTAAACCAAACAATTCATTGTTCAGTAATAATGTTGCAGCTACACCATAATGTTCAGTATACCTTCTATCTGGATTTTTTTGTAAAGAACTCAAAACATGTTGGACCGTTGATGAAAAGACAAATCGTTTATCAAATGCCTCTTTTCTCTTGTATGCTAATTTAGCCATATCGCTATAAAACCGAAAACCGGGGATTCTATCATCTTGTTCAGTATACATTGCATAAATGATAAAATCTAATTCATCAACAGTTAAGCCATTCGTTTTTAACATTTGTAATGATAAAACAGGAGAAAAACCTTTTTGTGATATTTGGTTTGTCAATTCCTGTTCATGGTCGATTGGTGTAATGGTTCCATTAACAGTTTTTACTTCTTGATAAAACTCTACATCAAATTTTACCATAATGAACTATCTATCTAAAAGAGCTAAAAATCTAATGCCCTTATGTAAATTGTCTTGTAATACTTGAGATTTAATAAAATAATAAGTTGGCTTGATAACACATGATATGGCACTTGCAGCTACACTTTTTCCGGTAGGTATTTGAAAAATTAGCTCGCTCACCAAAGATAATATAATGGAAATAACTGAGCCTTTAAATATTTTTTTAATATTATATTTTCTAAATATTTCAGTTAGTTCAATCTTCTTACTTTCTAATTCTTGTATTTTTGAAAAATACTCGTTTTCATCAAATTGTTTTAACATAGTTAAATCATCAACTAATTGTCTAAATTCAAGAAATAAATCCCGATGATTTGATTTAATGACTGATAAAGTATCCATTGGAATATCTTCCGGACGAGGGACAAGATTGTTAATTGTTACCTCTACAGATAATGCATTAGAATTATTTTCTTGATTCTCAAAATCAAAAAACAAAATATTTTCTGTTCTATCTGTTGCCGGATTTAAATTCATTTCTTTACTTAACTCATATGCCAAGTGTGTCATAAGTTGTGTTGCTGTCTTTGGTTCTACTTTATACCAGTAGCCTTTGCATTTTGTTGCTAATCCTAAACATTGAAGATTATAAAATATTTCTTCTCCCATTTTCTCATAGTGAATTTTCCTATTAGACTCTCTGAATTTTAAAGAATGTACGCTTTGAAATTCTTGAAATCTCTCTCTTCTTGCAATAATTTCATTCTTATCAAGCTCTAATTCGTGAATTAAAGGATTGATCCTATTTTGTACATCATGAATCACTGAAAATGGATTTAGAGGTGTAACTAGTTCTTGTCTCACCAGTTCTAGCATGAAGGGGTCAAATAAATCATCTGGCTTTTCAAAAAATTCAATTGGAACTATTGAATATACTTTATCGTAATATAACAGAGTTCGAATAGTCCATTTGGACTTCTGCATATTTATATATGGAAAGTATAAAAGATTATTTGACATGGCTAATACTGTTGTAATTAATTTAGGGTATTTTTTTATACTTCTTGCCTAATGAAACTATCTTGCATTGATGTTTAATTTTTTAACTCCATAAATATCACTTAATTTTTTTGCCTTCTTGAGTTTTGAAAATTTAATATACTTTATACTTTGAGGTGCAAGGTATCTTTTATATTTATCTAACTCTATGGGTTTTATTTTAATTGGTTTACCTTTTAAAAATATATCATAATGTCTTTCATCTCGATTGTATTTTATTCCCTTTATATAGCTGTAATATGTAATTGCACATATGGGAGAAGTTTGATAAAAGGCAATAAATTTTAATTTCTTTAAATTTTTTTCATTAATTCTTTGTATAAACCACATGTTTTTTTCAAGCAAAACATATTGAAAACCCCATTCTTGTGCAGGAACAATAATGGTATCAAATATTTCGTTATTTTTATTAATTGCCATATCAAATATTATTTACATACTCGAAATCTCTTCTATTTATTTTCTTTTGTATTTCCGGATCAACTACAATAATATCATCATAATTTAGTTTAAATAGCTTATAAATTAAAAAATCAATTTGTTCTTCTAATTTTTCTGCGTTTCTATTTGAACTCTTAGCTTTCTTTTCAATTACACATTCAACTAATTGTGATATCCTCAACATATCAGATTTGTCACTCATTACAATTGGCAAATTATCAACTTCATAACCATTCACATTACTATTAGTACTAAACTTTTTGAAAACGAAATTAATTAATTTACTATTGATTATTCCAAGGATATATTTAAGTTTTTCAGTGTTATATAATGTTAAGTAATTTAGTGAGTTTGCGCAATAGGCATCTTTTATTATCATTCCCTTTATCCTAATATTTTCATTAACCCCTGTAATTCCTTGCAACACAATTCTTTCGTTTTTTTTAAAATTACAGTTAATATTCTTCTTATACTCTAAGAATTTTTTTTCATTAATATATACAATTTCACCTTGACTCATTTTTTCACGTAATAAATATCTATCAATAATAGCACCTTTTAGCAATACAGCATCTTTTTTGTTTTTTGTAAAAAATTCTTTACAAAATGTCATATCTACTTCACCAGTACTACAATTACATATTTCACTAAGTTTTATAGAATTTTTAAACATTTTAATTAATACATCTTTCTCTCTAGAAGTTACAAGAGGAAAAACTAATGATTTATCATCAAAAAGTTCAATTATATCTTTATTGATAAAGTTTTTTTCATAATTTTCATTAACAAACCTATCATTATTAATTCTAATAAAGAAATCCTTTTTTGAAGGTCTATTTATGAGATTAAGTATGCAAACAGACATCTTCACTGGTTCAAATATACGCTTTTGGGGATTATCTCTTTCAGGGAAACATTCAATTGATACTATCTCACAATGCTCCAAAATATGTTCTCTTAAATTTGCACAGCTTAAATCGCCAGTAAAAGCTAAAGGAAATATTTCGATAAATACTCCATCACTTGATAATAAATAAATACTTTTTAAGATAAATAGTCTAAAGATGTTCAACATACCACCCGCTGCTGGTTTATAATAACTACTATTCTTATAAAAGAAGAGTTCATCATCAGAAACAACAATACTATTAGTCTTATTCTGTCTTTTATTTAAAATACCATAGGGTGGATTACCTATAATAATATCAAAACCGTTGGATATTCCAAACATCCATTTGCTATCAAACCAGTTAGCTGATTCATTACTAAAAGGTTTCCAATTTGCTAACTGAATTGATCTCTTAGATCTTTCCTTATTATATCTCTCTTGTTTTTCTAAAATATTGGATATCTCTTGTTGAGTCTTAATAAAAGCTAATTCAATAAATTCTTTGTTTTTACCATAGGCAGCAAAATATTCATCTCTCAGTTTTTCTAAAGTTATTAAATAATCACTCTCATCAAATATTGAACCCTGCCTTTGCTTCATATCTTCTAAACCTATCAAAGTATTAGCGGCAACAAATTTAAATTCAAGATTTGGTAAAGGGATGATACCCCTATTATATTTTTCATCATCTATCTCCTCATCAACTACTAACGTTAAGAAGCATCTAAGTTTACTTAACTCAACAGCTATTGTTTGTAAGTCAACACCATAAACACATTTCTGTATTAAACCAAATTTTCTTATAAAATTTAGGTTTTCATTCTTGAATTTTTGTCTTATCTGCTCTTTTAATGTTTGGTCGTCTATTGAATCAACCATCTTCTTGAACCATAACTCGGATTTTGGATCTATTTTTTGTAAAACCAAAAGCATCTTCTGTAAAATTCCTATAGGATAAGCGCCGCTTCCACATGCGGGATCAAGAATCTTTGCATTATCTATAGCATTTAATATTTTTATCCTTTCGGAATTAGTTAACTCAGTTCCTTCGTCCGAATATGATACAAGCAATGATAGCTTATCCTCATTAATCTCCGTTTTAGTCTTAAGAAATAATTTCAACGATTCATCAACCATATATTCCACGATTGCTCTTGGGGTATAATAACTACCTGTTGCTTTTCTAGCTGTTTCACCTGTTTCTGGATTGATTTCAGCCAGTAGATTCTCAAATATTCTACCGAGCATTTCCGGGTCTACTGAAAGTTCTATATCTAAAGATGTATTTTCATCAATGGTAAAATTAAAATTTTCTAAAATAGTGAATAATTCAAGCAACCATTTATCAGGTACAACTAAAGAGTTAATTAATGATGGATTATAAAAATCATCTTCATTTGGTTCAAATAAGCCACCGTTTAGGAATGGTACATCTTTGTAATATTCTTTTTGATATTCTTTCTTACGCTCTTCAATTTTTGTATTTAAAGCCTCAAAAAATAATTGTTCAAGAATATTATGATAGTAGTTTTTGTTCTTTACAACTGCATCTCTGGAAAGCAGCTCTGATGGAATTAACGAAACCCCATTATTTGAAACCTTCTTATTCAAAAACCAGCAAAATACTATCCTGCCAATTAACCTAACAGAAAATTCCTGCAAAACTTTCTTATCTGTTGTTCGTGGTAGTTTAAGTAAAGGCTTAAAACTTTGAACTTTGCTTCCAATTTTCCTATCACCACCAGTTAGTTCACTAAATAATACAGCAATTTTTGTAAAGAATTCTTTTGTTACTTTTTCTACGCTAAATGCTTCCTTAATGTCAACAAGTTGCTTATCGCTTCTGAATAATTCATCAAACCTATCAACCGCTGTTCTTACTGTTTCACCTTTTCCCAATACATATGTATAACGTTTTGGTTCAGTTTTTTCTTCTATCCAATTTCCATGTTCGTCTCTCTTCTTAATTTCAGAAATAAAGCTGAACCTCCAATTAGAATCCTGGTTATATACTGCAAATGCACCATCAATTTGTTTGTAATGCGGTTTTAATAAATTCCGCAAACCAACCCGGTTTCTTTCAAGTTTTACATTATCATTAATATTAACTTCATATACTCCTATTATCCGTTTGTCAGCAGTTTCAAAACTTCCAAGCTCATATGCTGTATTAACATAATCCGAGTTAATAGGAAGTTTCTGTGGCACCAGCTTAAGCTGTCCCTTAATAAACACTTTTTTCAAAAGGTCAACCCAGTTATCTCTATTATAAGGATTAGACAGTATTTCTGCAATTTGCTCTTTATTCATTAGGTATTAAAAGTTTCGGATATTATTATTTCAGGTTCTGTAATATAAATATCTTCCTCTTCTGCTTGCGCATCAGGAGATGATAAATATTTCTTTGCAATTTTCACTACTTGTTTTTCGGCTTCAGAAGGTTTAATATTCTTCTTCCTCAATCTTTCCAAGTCAATTACAAGGTTTACATAAGTCCCTTCATCAAGCTGTTTTACAAGAGAGTCATAAATTTCATCAAACTCTTCAATCTCAGCACCGCCTCTTAATTCTCTTAAAAACTTTTTTACATTATTTGTTCTTGCATCAGCTTTGTCACCAGTAGTGAAATCATCAGAATAATTAATAAATTCGTTTTCAAACGTTTTAACTGCTTCGCTTATCTGTTTATAATGGTAATCCGGTAAAGGCACCGGTTTTTCATTTGCATCTGCTCCAAAAATCTTTGCAGCTTCTTCAAAAACTACAAGCCCTGCTTTGCCTTCTTTGTTAATTTTATAAATTTCTTTCTTTACATTTGTCTTCAAGAAACAAATAGAAGAACCTTCAGTGCTTATCTTTTCATTTTCATTTATTTCAATATCCCGTTTCTCTCTACCGGTTCTTGCTTTTAAAGAAATATGCTTAATACGCTTAAACTCTTTTGGATTTTTATCTTTAAAATCTCTTATAATTTGCAAATACTGCAGACGGATATCCTGGTCTTCAGGTAAGCCGTATTCGTACATCTGAAACTGCTGTATTATTTCCTCAATCGTATATACTTGAGCATCCTCGCCATACGCAGTATGAAATCCTTGTAATTTAATATAAGCGGTTTTTTTCAACTTAATCTCTGCTTCACTCTGCGCAGACGGGTAAAAATTGAAATTGTATATCATTCCTGCTACAGAACCTATCCTGTTAACCCTGCCAAGCCGCTGCATAAGCCTTGTAGAGTTCCATGGTGTATCATAATTGACTATTACATTAGCTCTGTGAAGGTTAATACCCTCAGATAATACTTCTGTTGATATTATTATGTTATAATCATTCTTGTGCTCTTTTTCATAGTTAGCATCAAAATTAGCAAGTATTGTATCGAATTTCGATTTGCGGTTATCCGAAGAAATTGTTAGTATATCCTTTATCTTTTCCTCATTCAACCGTTTAGTTAAATAATTAGAAGTATCTTTTGACTCCGTAAATATAACAAGTTTACCTGTTGGATTGATTTTCTTATCAAATAATTTATTCTTAAATACATTTAAAAATTCATCGAATTTTACATCATTTTCATCTTTTATGTCATCCCACTCTGAACATAATTCATCTAACAGCTGCTGATCATGCTTAAGTCCATTAAGAAAATCTTTGTCAAAATCTTCAACACCAAATATTCTGTTACCCGGTTTTTCATCCATTATTTCCAGAATCTTTGCTTCAATTTCTTCTTCCGTACAACCTTCATCAAGGAGTTTATTAATATCCAGGTCAGGCGCAATAAATATTTTCCCTTTATCGAACATGTTTATCATTCTCTCATTTGCAGTTTTAAACCTACCAAGAGATGTTTTAAATGCAAAGAAACTGCTTTCAAGTCTCTTCACAAGCATTGTCTTCATAATGTAAGCAAGAGCCATTGATACAGTTTCTGCATTTTCATAGTAATTATTTCTAACATCATCTTTAAGATACATTATGGCTTGATATCTGAAATAATTCAATTTATCGTCTTCAACCAAATATCCAATTGTTTTATAGAATAAGTCATTTAACTTCTTATCAAGTTTATATTCTATAGCTTTTGGAGGAGCAATTTTGGGAAATGATATTCCCTGAGTTTTTAAATCTTCCTTATAAAGCGGAACACTTTCCAGGTCTCTTCTTGTGCGGCGTATAGTAATATATTTTAGAATCTTTTCCCTTATTTCAGAATATATCCTTTGAAGGGCTTTGATATCCGGTTCATCCTGTCTTTTTATTATCCTGTACCTTTCAACTATTTTGCCGAAGAATGATTGTAAATTTGTAATAGGCAAATTTGATTTCCGGGCATTTTGGAAAAGCAATAATTGATAATATATATCTTCAGGTTTATTATTTAATGGAGTAGCAGAAATCAGTACTACTTTTTTCTTATTACCTTGAACTAAACCACCATTTCTTCTTCCGGATTTACATATTAATTGTAAATTATTAAACATCTGAGAACGGTGATTTCTGAATTTATGCGCTTCATCAACCAGAATCAAATCATATTCTTCTTTAGCCCAGTAATCATCACCATCCTGTTTAATTATCTTCTCAAGACTTCCATTGCTGATAAATTTTGTATATTTATCGATGCCAAATAAATTAAATGTTCTTTTCCAGTTCTTTTCTACTGCCGGTGGATAAACAATCAGTATTTTGGTGTTAGCAGGTCCGTTAGTTATAATAAATTTCTTTGCCAGCATTGCAGCTACAACCGTTTTACCAGTACCTACAACATCCGCCAGGAAAAAGCCATCATATTCATTCAGCATGTTGAATCCTTGATTTACTGCATCAACCTGATAACTTAGTTTCTTGAAGAAACTTGTAGGTACATCCCCTATTGTTTCAGGATCATAATCTATATTTTTATCAAAATATTCAATTAAGAATTTGATATAAATCTCATAAGGAGTATATAATTTATCAAGATGAGTTTTTTCTTTGACTGCTTTAAAATCTTCCGGTAGTATATCAGTTGATTCATTCCATAACTTATTAAATTCATCTCTGGCAAATTTTAAATCATCATAATCTCTTAATTCAACATTCAACTCGTAATTAGATGATTCTGATTTACAGCCAAGTCCTGCTGCCGATAGATTGGAAGAACCGGTGATAACAATTCCATTTGAATGTTCATTAAAGTTTTCTGGAAGGAACAGATATACTTTAGCATGTAAAGTTTTTGAGTTATGAACACGTATTTTTATATTTCCATCAATAATATCCTGCATAAAGTCTAATATTCCTTGCTCAATTGCTCTTTCATAGCGTGCTTCTTTAATATCTTGCTGCATCCACTTAATAAACCCTTCTCTGGTTTTCTCGCTATATCCGAATAATGTCACTCCTCTTCGGTTTGCTTCAGCTATAATTTTATCTACGTTTATACCAACTAATATCTTTACTTCCGGTACTTTTCTTAAGTATTCTCTTATTGCAAAATATCCGGATGCTCTGAAAAAACCAACTATTGCATAGAAAGCATGAAGGTTTACCATGTTCTCAAAAACACCAGTAAATTTCTTGAAAAGTGTATTATCAGCAGTATTAGTAAAAAACTTTGTCGGCATAAAATATATCGTGGAAAATTATGATTAATATAGGTTTATTTACAAAATCATTCAATATAATTAAATAGTGAAAGAACTTTTCCGAACTTTACTTATAATTACAGAAAGTTTTTCAAAAAATCATATAAATTTAATTGGGCTGCGAAAAGCTTGGGAGTAAATAATTATAAAGCATTAAGCATGTTTTTAGGGCTCCTGATATTGATCTTGTGGCCAGAAAGTTGCAGTAATGTCAATGAAGAACTTAAAGCAGGAAGCTACAATATAGATTTCAATGACGCCTAATTGCCAAGCGGAATATATTTCTACCGCTTGATTACAAAGAATTTTGCTGAAACCAAAAAAATGGTGCTTGTGCGGTAAAGCACAGAGCAGCATTTTTTTGGTAAAATTAGTTGATAAAACCCCTTTAATATAAAACAGGGGTTTTTTTATTTCAGATATATAAGCAAAATGAATATTGCCGTATTCGTTTAATTGTGATAGAATAAGACCTACTTATTAACAAAATAGGTGCAGTACTTAAAAGTGCTTTCTTAAAAAGCTTCCCTACTGCTTATACTGTTCTAACACTATGCTAACTTTTTCATCCAGTTCCCTTATTAACTCATTAGTATCGGAAAATGAGTTATTGTTTATGATATCATTAAAAGAACTTTTAAACCTGGACTTGTAAACGTTCGTCTTGATCCTATTCTTGTTAGCAATGAATATTTTGATAGCATTATCATACCCTGCCTTATTGACAAGCGCAGCAATCATGAAATCCATAAACTCACTAGGTGTGTATGAATTTTTCTTATGTGGGTTTAACGAGTTTAATTTCATAACCGAGAAATAGTTATCCTTCAGCATATTCACTGATTTATTATAAAAGTCTCTTTGACATAAATCTTTAACATATACAACCTTGTTAAATTCATATTTAACCCTTCTTTTTATCCGGTATTCTAGTCGTAAGATTTTGCCCTGATATTTTTTGAATTCAGAAGGAATAACAACTTTATTTTTCCCAATCTCTTTACATTTGTCATATATAATAAATTGTTTTTGTTTATTCCCGAAATAATCAGAACCCGGAAATGACCACTTTTCACAATAAGGTTTATCGCCTAAACAATTTAAATACATTTGGATATTTTCCTTCATTATAAGGTTTGTTCCAATTTCCATGCTGAATACTTTTGCATCAGATAAATCTATAATTAACTCATCATTGAGCTTTTCAATTGCAAGAACCACATCAGGTCTGGTGAGAGTATATAAGTTTGTACCATAATAATATTTCGCTAAGCTTCCTTTAACACGGATCTTTCGGTTGCCGAATTTTTTTATATCTAGATTTCCAATTTCTCCAGATATAGATTCTTCTTTTGTTGTCCTGTCAAACTCTTCTTTGACATTCACTAAAACTTTTTCATTTATATTGACATCAGTATCCTTTACCAATATTACATAATCATACATGGCTTCTTTTATTAATGTATATTTATTATCAAATATTGATAATTTTACAAAGTATTTTATAACACATTTATATTATTTCCAAGCTAAAGCTCCTCTAGATTTGCCACCGCCCTGGTCCCAGCTTAATATCAATGAATCTTTTAACCCGGCTCTTGCTAAATCATATATCTGGTATTCTTTGAGTGTATATTTACTGAATTCATCACTTCTCAATCTTGCATCAAGCTGTTTATGAAGTCTTGGGAATTTCATTGCTACATCCTGCGGATTAGGAATATCAAAATGCTCTATCAAGAATTTGATATCATCAGTTGACTCATGCAGTATTAACGGAATACCTGCCTCGGTATATACAGCTATTCTTAATGCTTTAACTTCTTTGAAGAAGTTTCTTACTTCTTCTTTGTAAGCTGATTCGTCTGCATATTTAGAATTATCTTTTACCGTTATAGTCTTTTCATAATCTACCTGGTTAACTTCTGTATTTGTATCAATGCTGTATAACCTGCCGGCTTCAAATTCAACCTTAACAAACTCACCTGATTCAACTGATTGAGTTTTGAATGACTTGATACATTTAATTTTTGTATGGTCTGTTAAATAACCAAGTCTTTGCTGTGGAGGTAATGCTTTAAAAGGTGTTATTACAAGGTCTGATTTCTCACAAGCTCTTTCAATTCTCTCTAAAGCATCCGGGGATATGGTAAGTACTCCATCATTGATAAGTACCATTACATCATTTTTCACTCTGCCATTTAAAGCTAAGTAGTTAGGTATCTTCTGATGTATCTCTTTTACTGAATGAAGTTTATCTTCAAAGTCTGTTTCTATCTTGTGCCATTTGTAATTGGTTAAGCTGAGATGCAGTTCACCATGCTTAAATATAATATCGAATTTATTCCTGTTACCGTCTTTTTTGTATTCAGCATAACAGCCCTCTACTAAGTAACTCATTTTATCCAGTGAATCTTTATCATGCAGTATGTAACAGCTGTCTGATAATAAGAACTTGATGGATGATGCAATACGGTTCATTTCACTCATATCCAGATTATCATTATCCAAATCAACAACCGTAATATCGGGTGTTATGTTCTGTCTTGAAAAGAATAATACAGATACCTCAGCTAAAGCATTGGATTTCTTAAACAGGTTTTTGACATTTAATCTGTAAATTATCTTCTCCTTGATATCTTCAAACTTGCCTGAATCACACATCTTATCTGCAAAAGACTTTAAGCAAATCATGTAACCGCATCCCATACCAAACAAATTGGTCATTGCATAATTCATGGTCCACATCTGCGATTCAATCTCTTCATCTGTCCATTTCAAAGAGAATGGCGGATTGAGAACTAAGACCGGGAACTGAACATTAATGTCCTTTAAGTACTTTGATATCTTTACAAAGTCTGCATTGTAGAACTTCATATTAACCGGTGATGTCTCGGGAATATTGTTCTTATCAATCTCAAATCCTATACATACATTAGCCGGATTAACGGAGAATGGTAAGAGAAGATTACCACTGCCGCACATAGGGTCAATAATCAAGCTTCCTGTACGTGATTGAGGCGATAAATTAACAGGTAAGCATCTTGCTAAGAATGATGCAAAATCCACAGGAGTATAATACTGCTGCAAGTTCTTTTCCTTGAAGTTAGAAGCTGATTCGTAAAGCTTCTCTTCGTTTTGAAGTTTTGCTTCATCAAACTTAGAACCTGACTCATTGAACTGCTCTTTCAGTTTGATTTTGGATTTCTTATCTGTTACCGGTTTCTTTGTTACTGGTTTTTCATTTTTCTTCATTTATTAAATGGTTATTTATTGGTAGATAGTTTATTATATAAAAACTCATTTTCGAGGGTGTGTCAAATTAAAGAATTTTTTGAGTTGTATGCAATATTCTGTTGATGAATCACCCGAATCTTCCAAATAATCAAATATCAATCCACTGAAATTAAATATTTCAAGAGAGTTTATCTTTATCTCCAATTTACCTAAGAACTTATATTGAATTAAAATTGATAAATCATATTGTTGCACAATGCAATTTAATTACTTTCTGATCATATTCCAATACGTTAATAATTTTTATTTGCTTATATTGTTGTTATCAATCGATTTAATAAATCATCTTCGCTTGAAAAACATTTCATTGTGACTTTGGCAATACCGAATTAAACTGCTTACACCTTTGTTGACACTTTTATAAATATAAAAAATATCTGACTATAATTAGGATAAAATTCAATAGGACAACAGCTTGGTTAGCTGTTGTCCTATACTAATTCAAAATTTAAATAATATATTTTTTTGAGGAGTATGCTCAGTGCCTGTTGCTACTATTGCGGGAATTCGATTGAATTTTAAAGGATTATAAATTTATTTTTAGCTAAAAGTTAAGTACTAAGTAAGTTGAAAGCAACAAAAACAGGGATTTTGTATGTATTAATTATCATGAAATAAATCGATATTCTATCATATTAAACTCAACAATCTTTTTTCAATAGTTTTCCAATCATTTAATAAATTAACAGTTTTAAACATTATTTTATGACCTTGTATAACTGTATACTCATCCAATTCTCTTGAAACAGTTGGATATAACAGCATACCATCGCAGTTTTTGTTAACTCCACCCTTAGCTTCAACGTTTTTCAAATAAGCAAAGATTTGGTATAAATTAGTTGAATGGATTCTTTCTTTATTATAATGTTCTGTAAGGGTTTCCTTATAATATTTTGTATCGATAATTATTTTTCTAATAGGTGATTCAAGAGAAATATCCGTTTTCATTACGGGTAACAATCCTGTAGTGCCTTCGGGTTGGACTTCTATATCCCAATTTATGATTTCTACTCCTACCTTATATACATTTTGTTCTTTCTTATAAAAATTTCTCACAAAATTTTCAAACAATACATCCATTTTATTCTCATCCCTGATAAAATCCATGAATTTGTATATCCCTTTATCTTCATTAATCAATACATTTTCATGAATTATTTGGCATATTTTTATAAGAAAATCGTAGAAATAATTATTTCGATTTAATCTTACTGATTTGAAATTTTTAGAATTTATTTTGATATCATCTGTTTCGTGAAATCGTCTATAAATTCTAACCAGAAGTACTTTTAGCTTTTTATCTAAACCTTTAAATAATATAAGAGTTCGAAGTGTTGATTTTATTATTTGATTATGCAAAATATTATGATGGAATTCATCATATTCACATACCATACTGGCTTTTAGTTTCAGATTTCTTTTTATATACTCTCCAAATATTGGCTTACTCTTTATACCTTTTAATTCCTGTGTAAACTGAATATAGTTTCTGTCAACACCTCTTTTAAAAAGATGCAAACATCCATTAATCAAAACTCTTGCAAATAAATCCATAATATCTTTACTGTCAATCTTATCAACATTAACTATTTCTTTTTCATCGAGCTTATCCCAGGCATAACAAAGCAAATAATAAATATTTTGAATTGGAATATCCATTTAATTTAATAGGTTTTCAACGGATTGTTTTGCTTTGTCTTCATTGTCAAACCAGTATTCATATAGTAAAGATGAGATTTCATTTTCGATAATTTTATTATACCAACCAATATCCGGATTAGGAGGGATATTACAGAAATAACTATGACCAACCATAAATCCTTTACCAAGATTGCTATCTCCTGAGATGGTCCCATTAAGAGAGTTCATACGGTTTACTATCTTTTTAATTATAGTTTCATCTACATTATTCTTTCTTAAAAAATCCGAAAATCTATCATCATATACCGGCTGCAAGTCCACAAAACAAAATCTTCTTCTGAGGGCATAATCAACTAAAGCTAATGATCTGTCTGCAGTATTCATTGTACCAATTAAATACAAATTTTCAGGAATGTAAAACGGAATTTGATAATCTTTTGAATATGTCAAAGGTATTGCAAACTCTTTACCTCTTTTATCGTATTCAATTAACATCATAAGTTCACCAAACACCTTACTTAAATTACCCCTGTTTATCTCATCAATTACAAAGAAATAATCATTGTGGGGATCTCTTTGTGCTTTTAAACAAAATTCATAGAAAACACCATTCTTTAGCACAAAATTTCCGTTTTCAGAAGGTCTAAATCCCTGGATAAAATCCTCATATGAGTATGATTGGTGGAATTGTATAACTTGTATTTTTGATTCATCCTTCTTTCCCATCATCAAATATGCAATTTTTTTCGCTATATAAGTTTTACCTGTTCCCGGAGGTCCCTGGAGTATTATATTTTTCTTGAACTTTAATCCATCAATGATAGAAGCAATTTTCATTTCCGGAATAAACAATTCTACTAAAGCTTTACTAATATTATATCTTTCAATCTCTTCAATTACAGGATTCTTTGTGATATTCAATATAGCATTGAATTCACTTTCTGTCAGTTTAAATAAACTGCCCTGATTATTTTTCATAACCTCAACATCATTCAATTCCTTTAAGTTAGAAAGGGTATTCCAATCGATTTGTTTAGTTACAAACTCCTTTATCTTAAAAGTAATTATTTCACCTAAATCATCATCCTGATGCAAACCTTCAGTAATTTCGAAGACTGCCTTAATTTTCTTAACTGGGGTTGATTCATATCCTATTACCAAATCACCACATTTCACATTGGTAAAATATTCATAAATTCTTCTTTTGTTGCCATTTTGATTGTATGATGTATATGATTGTTCGCTTCCAATTGGAAAATCTTCAATCTTCCATATATTAGGATTGGCATTGAGCCACCAGTAGTTTCTTTTACCGTCAGTAATTTTTGCTTTGGAATCTGATTGAAATTCAATTCCCATCATAATCTTTAGTCTTTTTACATAATCAGGATATTTAGTAATATCGGTTAAAGTCTTTGTAACAATAGATCCTCTATACACAACCCACTCTCCATGCTTTACCCAATTTACTTTTCTTACATTTTTGTTGCTTTCTCTTATATCATCAAAAATATAATCCGAATCTATGAACCCATAGCCTATATAGTTAGTTTTACCTGTTTTTGCTATAATCACATCACCTGTTTTAATTACATTGGCAAATTCAAAACAAGCAAGCGATCTGTGACTTTGATCTGAATCAATAGGATATTCAGATTCAAGCGCTGTCTTCAATGCTTCTCTATCTGAATACTTATTAAGGCTGCCTAATTTGTCCCACCCAATAGTAGCAATTCCCTTGTCAAGCCATTCTTTCCAAAGCATATTATCTACATTTATAAGCCAATACTTTTTCTGGTCACTATATTTTTCATTATTTGATTTTTCACTCACGATCGAATCAGTTTTTGAATCAATTTGGAGATAATTCACTATGCTTCTGAGAAAATCCTGAGTAAGCATTGTATTATATTCATCATTGAAACAATCCTCTGATAATCTAATTCTATGATGTTCCACTAAGTCTATATTATTTTCCAATATAATTTTCAATTGCTCACAAAATTTAAAATATTCATCCAGTCTATCTTTCTTTTTTAATGTGCTTATTTCAAAATTTATCAACCGAGTAAAGTTTTTAAAATCTGTTGATTTATATAAATAATACTTTTCAGGATACCTAAAACTTAAGTAGAGTGATACTGCTGTATTGTTCTGGTAATGTTGTTTTATATTTGGTTTATTAATTTCTAAAATAAACTTATCACAGCCATCTTTAAAATTTGATACTCTTTCATTTAAAGCTATAGTTTCATCAAATAGGTTCTTAAATAAGTTTCGTACTTCTTCTTGGTTTATAGTACAGAAGAAGAGTATCATTTTCTTAGGAAAGTAATTTTGTCCTGTCCAAAGGTTATTATTACCCGCAAAGCTCTTTTCATACATAACTGCAAAATCAACTGCGTCTATATCCCAATTATCCTGAAAAGTCTTTAATGCTTTCCACTTATATAACTCATTATAGCGGGGTGTGAAAATAAGTTTCTTGTAAGCTGGGATTAATTCATTTATCTTATCTTCATCAATCACATCCTGGATTTTTTCTATTTTATCCCCTGTCGGCTCCTCTTTTCCTAAATAGTTTTCATATAACCAGCTAAAGAACTGGTCTAATTCTAAGGGAAGAGACGTCTTAGTTCTTTTGCCTACAATTTGCTCATATTTCTCGAGTAATGGCTTTAAAGCTAAATTGTATTTTAGAAACTTCTGCCCGGTTGAATCACCTCTTGAAAAGCATAAATCAATTCCTAAAAATTCAACTGCCTCTTTATCCCTTAAATTGTACATAACATATTCTTCTGCATATACGTAAGCTATGATTTCAGTAATCACAGAAGAACCGAAGTATTTAATCTTATAATCTCCAGTTAACAAGCTATCTATTTTCACATCAATAGGATCTTCTCCATAAGCAAGGTATTCAAATTTTTTCCTGTATTCTTCAATAGGCATATTAATATTTCCCAAGGCGTTTCCCTTTGCAATTGCCATAGCTTTGAAAGCGTGTATTTTATCACCTAACTTCTGTATATCATTCCATTCCAATTTTTCCAGGTTTTCCTTTACAAAAAAATCTTTCATGTAGTCATATCTTTCTTGCAGCCACTTAACTTTATTAGCAAAAAGGTCATCGGCAATTTGAGAAAACTCATAAAGTTTCTGTTCTAAATTTGCTTCCTTAGATTTTGGAATGATATTAAATCCTAAATTTTTAAGGTATCGAAAGGCTTCCTGTGCATTGAAATTATCAGGTCCTAATTCTTCTCCGTATGCAAACTTATGGGCTATTGTAATAATGTATTTCGGTGGATATTTACCCCCTTCATATTCAAGGTCATAATCTATTGAGGCTCTATTATCAGGAATACTGTTGATTTTTATTTCTTCAATTGCAGAAAGGATATGGTCTTTGTTTATATTGGAAGGAATCATAATATATTAATAATTTAATTGTTTTTTTACTTATTGCAGTAATTGTATCTTACATATACTTATCTCTGAATTCTTTCAGCCAGCGATAACCTGGTTTCCTATCCAGAAAATTTACAATCTCCTGGATTGATAAAATTGAAACACTTTTTTGGATATCAGGAGGAAGTAACTTAATAAACCTTAAATATCTTCCTCTTTCAATGCCATTAATTTTGTATTTGAACGTAGAATTTCTTTCATCATGAATCAAAAGGAATTTACCTTTTAACTCAAGTGCTGTTAATAGCATGCGATATGCCTGGTAAAACTCAGTAAATGGGCAATATTCCACTGTGCTTAACAATCCATATTTTTTCATTAAATTTATATATTCTCTCTTCTTCTCAGCATGCAGATAGCAAATAGTAGGATCTGACGCTGGATTCGAGCCATCACATTCTCCTTCTTCGTAGACTGAACATGTACCAAATTCTTTCTCTGTAAATTTAAACTCTATCAATACCTTTGCATCTTTATCCGTATTTACAAATAAATCTATTGATGTTGGCTGGCCTGAGTTCTCTTTGAATACTTCAGCAAATGATTTCTCAAATTTAGTTTCTGAAATTGCGCCTATAAGTGGTATGCCTGATAATCCTATTATTTCCTTTAATGTGTCAAGATCATCTCTTGCTACTAAGGGTCCAAGCAGATTAAACAAACATGCTTGTGAGCTTAAACCATGATGGATATATTTGTGAAGAGGTTTTACATTTTGCTTTTTGACATAATTGGCAACATCCGGTAATATAATATTGTTAGTCCAATTATCATGTGAAGATAAAATGTATTTTGATTTTTGATGTGTTCTGAAACCTTTACTTTTGAAGTACGCAGCAGTTTGGGTTTCCAATTTTGCAACTAATTGTTTTCTACCCATTTTGTTTATTATTTTAGTTAATGTTATTTGTAATTACTTCTTCTTCCCATTCAATTCTTCAATTATCTCTTTAAAATTATTCAATCCGGCTTCGAGATTTTCAATGATCTCAAGTGCGATTATATCAGGGTCAGGTAAGTTTTCCAAATCACCGAGACTTTCATCTTTGAGCCAGAATATATCCAAGCTGGTTTTATCTCGTGCAATTATTTCATCATAGGTGAATTTCTTGAACCGCTCTGATTCCTTACGCTTGAACCTGTTATCGGGATTGAAGCAGTTGATGAACTCCTTTAGGTCATCATATTTCAGTGGATTTGTCTTAAGTGTGAAATGCTTATTTGTGCGCAGGTCATAATACCAGATCTCTTTTGTCCATGGGTCTTTACTTGCAGGTCTGTTATCGAAGAATATTACATTTGCTTTTACTCCCTGTGCATAAAACACACCAGTTGGCAATCTTAGTATTGTATGCAAATCAGTATTTTCAAGCAGACGTTTGCGGAGTGTTTCCCCTGCACCGCCTTCAAACAACACGTTATCGGGCACTACTACAGCAGCTTTGCCATCTACTTTAAGCATTGTGCGGATATGCTGAACAAAGTTCAACTGCTTATTGCTTGTTGTTACCCAGAAATCCTGCCTGTTATATGTAAGAGTTTCCTTTTCCTGCTCACCCATTTCATTTGTAATTGTGACGCTGCTTTTTTTGCCAAATGGAGGATTTGCAAGTACATAATCAAATTTCTCTGATGGAGATGATATAAGACTATCCGACCTAAGCACCGGCGGTTCGCTGTCCATATCACCGATGTTATGGAGGAATAGGTTCATAAGGCATAATCTCATAGCACCCTGTACAATCTCCCAGCCGGTGAATGCTTTGTACTTAAGAAACTCTTTCTGTTCCTTGTTTAGCTTGTAATGGCTTGTAATAAAGTCATACGAGCCCAGGAAGAAGCCTCCTGTACCGCAGGCAGGGTCAGCTAAGGATTTCGTAGGTTCAGGGTGTATACACTCAACCATCGCCTTAATAAGAGCACGTGGTGTGAAATACTGTCCTGCACCACTCTTCACGTCTTCAGCATTTCTTTCGAGCAGGTCTTCATATATATTTCCTTTAACATCTATTTCAATGCTTATCCACTTTTCCGAATCAATCATCTGGATTACCTTATACAGCTTGGCAGGGTCCTGGATTTTATTCTGTGCTTTGAAGAATATCTGCCCGAGCATACCTTTTGAGTTAGCTCCAAGATTATTTAGTATATCGATATAATGTGCTTCTAATTCTGCACCGGTTTTATTAATCAGACTTTGCCAGTTATATTTTAGGGGGATATGAGTATCCCTGCTATAAGGCGGCTTAGAGTATTCATCTGCCATTTTTAGAAAGAGCAGATACGTAAGCTGTTCAAGATAATCACCATAGCTTACACCATCATCACGAAGAGTATGGCAGTATGACCAAATTTTGTTTCCAATTGTTGAGGTTGTCATTTTTTATGATTTAACAAACTTTAATAATGGTATGTAATTAAATTTATCGGCTTCCTGCAGAGCTTCCAAATATTTAGTTCTTTCTTCGCCATCATTATACAGTTCCTTTGCTCCCCAGGTAAAAAGTTGTATTCCTAATGATATGGCAAGTAAATCTGCTGCAAATCTGGCGTGCCTACCGTTTCCGTTTGGAAATAGATGTATCCATACTAACCTATGATGAAATCGTGCACATATTTCATCTTTTCCATAAGTATTATGTTCAATCCAATATTTAATATCATCAAGCAAATTCCTTGTCTCTTCACGGATTTTCTCAGGTGCTACTCCAATGTTCTTTTCTGTTTTTCTTAATTGCCCCGCCCACTTCCATGTCTCATCAAACATATCCTTATGAATATCCTGTAAAAAATAAATATCAAGTATTTTATCTGCTTTATATTCCTTACTATAATATTTTAAAGCAGCATCAGCTATATTGTGTTCTTCCCATTCATTCAATTCTTTTTGTAAGGTTATGTGAGAAGGGATTAATCCTTCGGCTTCATCAGCATCGATAGGTGTTGCACCTTTGGGATATTCAAACTTCATAATCCCAGATTTTCCCTCTCTTTTCTCTGTTTATTTCTTCCATAATGTCTTCCATTATTTTTTTCCCTTCTTTACTGTTTAAATCCTGCTCTTCCAATTTCATTGAATGATTAATTCTTTTAAACATTGCACCTGCAACTATAGCAGATTGGTCTGCAACTATCTTTTCAAACGAGGTTTCAGGAACAAGAGCATAAACTAAATTACACTTCATTGCCTTAGCAACTTTTTTCAATGAATTCAAAGTAATATTGCCTTCAGCTTCGCTTTTTTCCAATCCGGCAACTGCAGGCGGAGAAATGTTTAAACGTTTGGCAAGTTGTCTGTGACCCATTCCAATTGTATTCCTAATTTCCCATATCCAGCCCCGTGCAGGTATCTGCAATCCTTTTAAATCCTTTGATTTCAACTTCGAATCCAGTTGCTTTATTTTCAGATTTTGATATTTTTTTCTCATAACACTTATTAACTTATAAGTTTAATAATAAATATATTAAGTTATAGGTTAATAATACTATTATATTTATTAAGATAAAAGTTAATAAATATTGCAAAATGTTAAGCTATAAGTTAATGAATAATACTGTCTATTAAGTTATAACTTAATAATATTTACTGTTAAAAGAACAAATTCCAATCTTTTAAAAACAATCTCCATAACTTACGCCATCATCGCGGAGTGTGTGGCAGTATGACCAGATTTTGTTTCCAATTGTTGAGGTGGACATTTTTTATTAGTGTAATTTCAAAAAACCGAATTCTTCTGAAATATCTTTTATGAATTTTGATAGTGGACGTTTATTAATCTCAGAATCTATAACATAAGCTCCCAATAACATTCTGTAAACATCTGCTTTTGTACTAAACAATATGCTAAATTCACTATATAAATTATCTATATACTGTGGACTATAAATAATATGTTTTTGTATTAATTCAATTATTACATCTTTGTGCAAATTATATAAATCTTTAATTCTAAAGATCTCAGCCGTTTTAAATGCTCTATTGATATCTTTTTTTGTTGGATTTTTAAACCAGTTCTTTTTTAGTTTAATCTCAAAGTCATCACCCTTATTAAAGAAAAAATTTGTATTTAAAACATTTGTAGAGAATCTTAATATATCATTAAATGAATCCATATAAGGATGAAGATAATTTTTTAAAATGAATTTAGCGGTAAATTTTAGTTTACTATTACATCCATGGCAAGAAAGTATTAAATTATAAAAAGATAATGATAAACAAGGATACTTTGATCTTAAAAAGTAATGATCAAAATCTGCAAGATACATATGGGATTTTTTATGTTTAATAATGGAAATATACTGTCTATTGCAGTAAACACAAACACCTAAATTTATTTCTTTTGCAAGCCATATAGCAGTATCACTTTCTCTAAATGTATCATAATAAAATATCTTATTAATTCGTTTTAATAATATATTTCTTTTTAATGAGTATAAATTAGATATTCCATCAAGTTGTTTTTGTATTTGATAAATCTCACTTGGGATACCTGTGATAAGAGTTTTTAAATTATTATATAAGTGTCTTCCATAATGTGAATAATTACTTCTGTTAGATTTTATTTTAAATTGAGTTTCAATTCGCCCATAAATTGAATTTCTTTTGTGAAATGCACCATTTTTATTTTGTGGATTCAATAATTTAAAATATTCTTCAGCAATTTCTCTAAGGAACTTGCTTTTCCCAGCTACTATCTTGATCATTTATTTCTTGATTTCTCCAAATTATCTAAACGTTTATAAATTGATACCATATCCAAATTTATTTTCTCGTTAAATAAGGTTAATAATTTATTCCTGATAATTGGCTCTCCTATAATTTTTATTCTATTCTTTATTTCGTTATTTCTTTCTTCTGAGGAATTTATAAAATCTTCGTTACTAAGAATTCTTAATAACCCATCAATCTGTTCTTTTGAAAAGTCTCCAATTAATCCACCTTTTACAAAAAATGAATCTTGATATAGTGAATAAATATTGGAGGCAAAGGTTTGCCTAAAATCGTCCAAATTTGATTGTATAATTTCGTCATTTTCATTTTTAGATAAAAATATTACACAATCTGAAGGCAAGTCCGATAAAACAATTGGTGAATGAGAAGTGATAATTAATTGAATATCAATATTTTTAAATTTCGATTCGAAAAGATTTGTTAAAAATTTTAGAATATTTTTTATAAACATTTTTTGCCATTGGGGGTGTAAATATATATCACCTTCATCGATCATGATAATTATAGAATCTGATACCTTTAGAGTTGGTTTATTTACTTTCTTATTAATTATCTCATAGAATCTGGAATATAAATTCAATATAGCTTTTTCTCCAGAACTTAAATCTCGCCACGAAAATTCAAAAAAATCTAATTTTGGATAAGTTTCTAAATATTTATCTATAAAGTTTTTCAAAATTTCTAATTTTTCCACGTTGGTGTTAAAATATATTATATTTCCAAATATCCTAGTATCAGCTTTATTAACTAACCTTTCAAATAATTTAATAAATTCTATATTATTTTTAATCATTTTCCTTATACCAGTTTTTTCATCAATCCCTGGTATTTCCTTGGTTATTTTCTTGAAAAATGATTCAATATTCTTAATAGGTGATAATTTATCATTTATTATAAAGTTTACATTACCGAATAAACTAGAAAACAAAGTCGATTCAAGTATATTATTTATAAAATTAAAAAAAATGCTTTTATAAAAGATAATCTTTATTAATGGTTGTTTATTCTCTTTTATATTATTTCGATACTCATCGAAAAATTCATTAACGGTTTTAAGAGTATTGTAATTTCTATTATTGATATTTCTTTTTGATTTTGGGAAAATACTATTTATATTAATTTCCTTCACAGTGATTACAACTTCTTCAGGATATTTAATATCGCAATAATTATCATATTTATTTATAAAATAAAATATTTGTCTTTTGAATTCGTATTTGTTATGAGCTATTACTGGATGAGTGCCAGATACAAGCTCCGAATTATCTTGTGAAGCATTTTCTTTTTCATAGTTGGGGTTTTTGAAATCTTCATAATCTTGATATATCAACTGGTTTGTCGAAATACTTTTAAAGTTTCTATTATCATATTCTAAATTATTTTGATATTCCCTTTTCCCATCAAATATATTAGAAAAATAGATAAATGAAATATCTTGAAGTTCTTCAACAGTGTGTTTTGATATTCTATTATTAATAATTTTATTTAACTCATATGAACATTTTTCTGATTTGTTAATTATATTTATTTCTTTTTGACAATAAATTCTTAATACATTAACCTTATAAAATATAGCTATATTGTTAGTTTTACCTAATCCAGAAAGCCCCTCAGTCAGACAGTTACTTATGTATTCTAAAGTAGTAGTTTTCCCTGCTCCATTTTCTCCAATGATTGCGGTAATGTTTGATATGTGAATTTTACTATCTTTTTCTAAACTAAAAAAATCAGCAATAAAACTTCTATTATCATTTATGAGCAATTCGTTTTTTTCTGAGTTGTAATTAATTTTGAATTTATAAGAAAAGTTTAGATTTTGATTTATTAAGATATCCTTATAATTTTCAATCCAAGTGAATATTAATTCCATTTTCTTCTGTATATTTATTTGTTTACGATTTCTCACAGCCTCCCCCCAAACGCCTGCTTGAGGATACTCTGTCGGAGGTGTTCTGATTGATTTAATCCTTGGGTTATTTCTTTCTCAATTGAGTCACATACAGATAAACGAGACTCAATTTCATTCACTATTCTTATTTGCTCTTCTTTGGGACAAATAGGTACTAAAATGTTTTTAATATCTCTAAGATAAATAGCTTGTTGGGCTGTAGAACCTGATAACAATATTAACTTATTAAGAATAAAAGGCGATTTCATTAGATAACTCAGATATAATGCTTCAACACATACTTTCGGTTTAATAAGTATTACACTGCCCAATAAACAGAATACTTGTGTCGATTTAACAATACATGATCTTCCTACGGTAGCCCCTCTGCTTACAATTAGTATATCACCTTTTTCCGGATTACATCTTTTACGAAATTTTATGCTATCCTCTTTGCTAATATACAAGCATTCATCAAAAACTACATCATGATCTCTAACATCTTTAGCTGATAGAAAAGGAATACCATCATCAATTATGTTAGGTCTTAAGTGTTCTCCATCTGTTATCTTATTTGATATATCATTTACCTTTACCCACTTCCATCCTTCCGGCAACTCACCATCTTTCACATTCTTATTCGTTAATCTTCCCTCAAACGCATATTTCAAAACTGCCTGCCGGAATATCTTAAGCTGTGCCTGTGCTTTCTTTAGATTTTCAATTCCTTCATCAAGCTCACTGAATAACTCTTCTATTTTATCTGTTATTCTGCGTTGTTCAGCTATTTCGCAAATTGGAATCATTTGATTGAAAACATCAGAATCTCTAACTGCTGGATAGCTTGAACCTGTTTGTAACTTATTAAGTGATTCAACAAAAATATTGGAAATTGAATAGTAGAAGATATATTTATCAACAACTCTTTCTTTTAAAGGTCTTATTACTGCAAAACCTGTGGATGCAATTTGGTCATTGTAAATTGGATTATCAACTTTTGCTGTATTTTTTAGATATGTCCTAACTGTAGAAAATAAAATATCCCCAACTCTAATTATTTGTTGTGCCCTAGATGGAGCTTGTGTCCAGTCGTACTCTTTATGTGATATTAGTTTATGAGTTTTATTATTAATTGAACCTATATCTAAATATATAAAATTACCCTTCTTTTTCTCAAATTTTTTCACTTTTAACACGTTATCAGAAACATCACCCAAACGCACCCACTTCCACCCTTTTGGTAATTCTTTCATCTTATGCTGCTAATGCCTCGTTTAGTTCATTAATAATGCTATCAAGCTCATCGCCAAAAAGCATGTACGCTTTGGCAAGTCCGCCATGCTCTGCAAATGGTGTATTATCAAAATCATCTTTCTCAATATGCACAGAGCTTGCCGCATGCTCTTTTATCATCCTCAGCCAGTCCATCTGCTCCTTCGTAAACTTCAGTGCCCCTGCCTGCTTCTTAAATACCCACTCCTGGAAATTCTTATTTACTGTTACATCATAATTGGTAAGCACATTATCTATGTTAATAGCATGCCTTACAAGTGCTACAAGTGCAGTAAGCTCTTCAAGCGGTCTGCTGCCGTTAACACTTTCAATCTGCTCATAAGCATTCCATACATGCAGCGGTGCAAGGTTTGGTTTTGTTTGCTTCAATACATCGCAAAGTTCCTTTATCATTTTAAATGTCAGCTCTCTGCGTCTGTATGGCTGGCTGTAAAATATTTGCAGTGCTGTTATCTCATCTTTATTAGCTTCAATAAATTCCTTAAAACCGTTAACTAACTCTACAGCTTTTTCCTTTACCTTTCCTGACCATCCTATACCTGTTACCTCATCGATATTAACAGTATCAATAATCTGCTCATACTTCTTTCTCACATTCTCAATATATTCCCTGAACTTAGCATCATCAAACACTGCAGATGCTTCCTTCGCAAGCTCATCGTTTGCCTGCTTCAAAATCTCTTCCGGTATTTCCTCACCATCTTTAACAGGGCTTAAAGTTTTTGCTTTCTCAGCAACTTTATCCGGGTCAAAAGAACCAAGTAACTCAGCTACAATAACGCCAATTGTTTTTCCCCCGTTAATTTCCTTTGCCTTCTCTTTTTCCTGTGGAGTTATTTGCCTTTCAAGCCGTGTCAGGCGGTTTGCAAGAGAAGTAATAGTATCTTCATCACGTGTACCCAATACAACATTCATCATCAAATCTTTTAATGATATGCCCGGCTTTCTTTCCAGCGGTCTGCTGTCTATTTTAACCGATTCACAGACACCAATGGCATCTATCACAACAAAATGTGTCTTGCTGCCTGTAACTGACGGGGTAATCGTCTTCAATGAATCATAATCCATAGTTCTTGTACCGCGTCCTATCATCTGCTGGAAGTAGCTCCTTGATTTCACATCACGCATGAAGATAAGGCACTCAATTGGTTTTACGTCAGTACCGGTTGCAATCATATCAACTGTTACTGCAACACGCGGATTATATTCATTCCTGAACTGCTGTAGTACTGTTGATGAGTTCTCTTCAGTGTTATTATATGTTACCTTTTTGCAAAATGCATTGCCTTCAGCAAATTCTTCACGGACAATCTTTATAATGTCATCGGCATGGCTGTCTGATTTTGCAAAGATTAATGTTTTGGGTACTTCTTTTCTTCCGGGAAAAATTGAAGTTTGAACACTCTCTTTGAATGCCCTGATGATTGTTCTTATCTGGCTTGGATTGACTACATCTCTATCAAGCTCAACGTTGGAATAAATAACATCCTCATCTAATATTTCCCATTTTTTTCTGCGTGATAAACGGTCTCTTTTATCAATCCATTGCTTAGCTTCTATCTTAGCACCATGCTTTGTGATATTGGTATCTATCTTATAAACATCATAACTCACATTCACACCATCTGCAACAGCTTTCTCATGTGAATATTCGCTCACCACGTTTTGGTTGAAGAAACCGAATGTACGTTTATCAGGTGTTGCAGTTAAACCAATGAGGAAAGCATCGAAGTAATCAAGAACCTGTTTCCAAAGATTATAGATTGAGCGATGACATTCATCGATGATAATGAAGTCAAACATTTCAACTGGAACATCAGAGTTATAAGCAACGTCTTTTGGCCTATCAACTTGTTTTATTTCATACAATGATTCAGTTTCAGCAGATTCATCCAGCTCTTCGCCTCTGAGTATTGAGTACATTCTTTGTATTGTACTGATACAAACCTGGCTGTCTTTATCTATGAATTTAGATGTTAACCGTTGAACATTATAAAGCTCTGTAAACTTCCTTTTATCGTCAGATGGCTCAAATGCCTGGAATTCCTGCTCTGCCTGCACACCGAGATTCCTTGTATCAACGAGGAACAGAATCCTTTTGGCTTTAGCGTATTTCAGCAAACGGTAAACCGATGTGATGGCTGTAAACGTTTTCCCTGAACCGGTCGCCATTTGTATTAATGCTCTTGGATTATTTAAAGCGAATGAACACTCAAGGTTTTCAATAGCGTTAACCTGGCATTCTCTTAATCCTTCTATGTTCAGCGGAGGAATAGTGGTTAACCTATGTCTTAACGTATCGGTTTCATTTATCCATTTAAGAAGGGTTTCAGGTTTATGAAACTGGAATATCTCTCTTGAGCGGGGCTTCGGGTCTCTGTTATCAGTGAATCGTGTTAATGTACCTGTACTTTGGTAAAGAAAAGGAAGCGATGATTTATTCTTAATCCATTTGAGTTGGCTTGAAGCGTAACGCTCGGTTTGTCCTTCCGCTACTATTAGTGTTTCCCCTTTTGATTCATCTTTCGCTTCGATAATACCAATTGGATTGCGGTCAACAAACATAACATAGTCAGCCGGACCTGATTCGGTGGGATATTCTCTTACTACTACACCTAATGCGGCATTTGGGCTGAACTGCTTTAAGTCCTGGATTACCCAACCTGCCTGGGTGAGCATTTTATCGATTTGCTGTCTTGCTTTTTGCTCAGGAGTCATGGCTAATTGTTAAAAAGGATAAATAACAGGAAATAGCTGGAAAAACATTACTTAATATAGGAATTTTTTACAGACAAATAAAGAAAGAAAAGAAAGGGTGAAAGAAAAATTTCTTGAGGGTTCTTACATATACATAAATCAAACTATACACAAGTAATATTAATAATCATAAGAATATTCAGTTTTCTGGAGTAATACGTACAGAATTAATTGAAGGATGAGAAGGAAAAAGATAATTGAACGATTAAACATCACTAAAATTAAATAGGTTTTTATAAAGACACAGAGGTTTTAAATCTAAATTCACAAAGAGAGATTGAAAATATCGTCAACAACATAAAAGTGCAATTAACAATAGATATTCTTAAATGTAACAAAAATAATCAGCTCATTAGATTTATTTTTTTCTTTTCCCTTATGTTTTCACTTTACATTTCAGCTTCTTATGTTTATTTTGTTGCAATATGCATTAAAATAATCTTTATGGTTATTAATAAATTTACTTTTAAAAAAATAATATTACATAATTATGCGCCCAAAGCTAAAACCAATAAAACCAGCTAATAAAATTAATGAATTGTTATATGACACTATACTGAAAAAGCAGAATGGTGATGACAAGCTTGCCGTGATTTGCAAAAAAAATGGAATGTATATTGGTACTTTCAGACGTGTACTTGAGACTAAAGATTCCTGGACTCAGGCGATACTCCTTTATAATCTCTGTGATTATTTAGGACTTGATATAAAGAATGTAATAGAAACTGGTGTGAAAAGTAAGATGTCTCAAAAGAAAAGTAAACATACAAACTATAAAACCAGCAAGAGAAAAAATTGAGAATTTCAATAAAAAATACTTTCGCATATCTAAAAATGCATTCTACAATGAGTATTAAAAGTTTAAATTTCCTACTTTTGGTGTCACCCTGGGTGTCACCCAAGGTTTTTGGGGCTTATAAAAGGATAAAGCACTTTGTTAAGTGCTTTATTTTAAGGTGGTTATCTGTGGACAGGGCCGGAATTGAACCGGCGACACACGGCTTTTCAGGCCGTTGCTCTACCAACTGAGCTACCTGTCCTTGATACTTTACTTTTTTTGAGAACCGCGGCACATCCCGCTTTAGCGGGATTGCTCTACTCCCGAGTACTCGGGAAGCTACCTGTCCTTGTTACATTATCAGTTCAATAGAATTATAAAAATGTGAAAATTTTCATAAAAAATCAATTTGATAATTTATACATAAAAAGGGAATACTTAAAAAAGTATTCCCTTTAAAATTTTGTATAATAAAATAATTTTATCTTATAAAATGGTTTTGACCTTGCCTGTTTAACTTACCATCAAACCTTAATTTAAACGCACCTGTACTGTCTCTCCATGTACTATCTATATACATCACTCCATAAACCCGGTTATATGTATAACGAGTATCAAATTTACCTTTTAAATAAAATGCAATAACCGGATGTTCACCTTTTAAATCTGAAAAACTACATGAGCAATCATCATTAAAATCACTTTCACATAAAGAATCAGCATCGGGAATTACAGTAATGGTATCAAACTGCTGCTGAGAAAGATTATTATATATGAAAGGCTGGAATTTTGTCTTAAAGCCCGATCCATCATTAAATGCATCACCTGAAACAAAATAAAATTGGTATCCTAAAAAGGCAGAATCAACTAATATTACATCCTTCCATGAATTTACTTCCGGAACGGTTACTCCTCTAAACAAATCAGCTGCGCTGTAATCATAAAGAGCAGATTTCACATTAATACAAACATTCTTGAAATAAAAGTAAGTGCTATCTACCCTTTTCGGAGGCGGGAGAATTCCTGAATCATCACATCCTTGATATATAAATACAAATGTAATAACAAGAATAAATAATAATACCTTGTTTGAAGATAGCTTCATTGTTGTTTTTGATTATTAGTGATATTTATGAATAATACCACAATTCAATTATAACACTAAATTATTATTAAATAAATGTAAAAAAAACAATGAAAAACAATATATTCTTTATATATTTATACAGATAATTTCAATAAAACCCGATTTTTTATTAAAAATTCAGTAAATTAATGTATAAATATCAGCGTAATTTTTTCTGTACGAAATAAAAAAGAGAATGCAAAAAACCGCATTCTCTTTATATTTAATACCCGGTTTATATATTATTGCTGAGTCGGAACTTTGAAGCTGTTTTCCCCACCCGTATTTAACTTAACGTCAAAACGCAATTTAAAATAATTATTATTATCTCTCCATGCTGAATCAAGGTAAAGCATTCCGTAAATAGGTTTTATATTTACAGTACTTTTCCCCTTTAAATAGAAGCCGTAAACCGAATGGTTTTGCAGAGGATCATTAAATGTGGGGGTTCCGTCAGTTTCAAAATCTTGTTCATTTAATGTTGTATCTGAATCCGGTATTACAGTTAATGTATCAAATGAACTTTGTGTTAAATTCGGATAAACATATTGTTTGAATCTTGTTTCAAAACCCGCTGCATCTATTGTTTTATCACCTGATCTGAAATAAAACATTTGCAGTGATTGCAGTGTATCCATATAATCCACTAAAACTGCATCCTTAAGTGTGCTTAACTCCATAAGTATTTCACCTTTCAACAGGTCAACCGAGCTGTAAGCTGAATCAAATGGAATAGTTCTTTCGCTGATGATAAGGTTATCATAATTTATCAATGTTGAATCAGTCGCTGTTTTATCATCAACGATTCCCGAGTCATCACAGCCTGTATAAAACGCTGCAATTGTTATTGCTAATAAAAGAAACAAAGATTTAAGATTAAATGGCTTCATGTTTGGGATAATTAATTTCTAATTTTTTTCTAAGTTGTATATCCAATTATAACATTATTTAATAATTAAAAACATGAATAAAGTACTGTTTTTACGGTATTATTTAAAATAATTTTTATTGCATTTGATTTAAATCAAATGAATTTATGTCTTAATTTAATATCTTTGTTTAAAAATTGTATGGGAATAGCATTTTCATTTAAAAAACCTGTTTATATTCTGCCCTTTATAGCGTTGAGCTTAATTTTCGGTATCATAACCGGTTGGTTCAGGATTGGCTGGGAATTTTCATCTGCAGCTTCCTGGCCTGAACACGGTGCAATTATGACCGGCGGATTTGTCGGTACTTTAATTTGTTTAGAGAGAACTATAAGTTTTAAATATAAAGCAGCGCTCATTATACCAATTATCAGTTCATTAAGCATTGTGTTTTTTCTTCTGAAATATAATGACATAGCTTATTGGATGTTACTAACAGCAAGCCTGGGGTTATGCGTAGTATATTTCATAATATATTTCGAACACAGTGAGCTTTATATACTCATAATGACGGCAGGTGCTTTTACATGGCTGATTGGAAATATATTTTTAATCCAAACTCATTTTTACCCCAATGCTGTTATGTGGTGGATTGCTTTTCTGTTCTTCACTATACTTGGCGAGCGTCTTGAACTATCGCGTTACCTGATGATCAAATTTTGGCAAAAGATATTATTGATAATTTTTCTTGCACTATATGTTACCGGAATATTAATGCCCTTCCATGGAAGCGGCGGGTATTTAACAGCAATCTCTTTGATAGGGTCAGGTCTTTGGCTTTATAAATATGATATGGCAAAAAAATCTTTAATAAAAGAAGGACAACACTTTTATTCAGGTATTGTTTTACTAGCGGGATATGCCTGGTTAATTATTACCGGAGTTTTAATGGCATGGGGAGCTTACTCGGGTTTATTTTATGATGCCGTGCTTCATTCTTTCTTCCTTGGTTTTGCATTTTCGATGATATTTGCACATGCCCCTATAATTCTACCGGGCATATTGAAATTACAGATTAATATATTCAACCGTTCGCTATATTTATGGTTTATACTTTTACAGTTATCTTTAATAATGCGGATTGCCAGTGTGCTTGACCCGGTTATATTTTCCAAACAAATCGGAGGACTGTTAAATGGTGTGGCAATATCAGGATTTATAATAAATATATTATTTCTTTTATTGAGAGGTAAGCTGTCCATACGGAATAAGGTTCTGGCAAAAGCTTAGAATTAGTTATTAACGGTTGCCTTTAATATACTCTACTTTCAGATATTATATTCCGAAACATAAAATTATTATAATTTTACATACATAATTCTGTTGCTTTTATTTACTGATATATTAGGTTATTTTGTAAATACAAAATGAGAGTTTACAATTTAAAAATTTCAGTAACACTCCTATTCTTATTTATAATAACAGCATGTATTAATTCATTTACCCGGCAGGATTCTTTTTCTATTACCTGTTCATTCACTTTTTTTAAGAAACTTATATATGGCGGAAATATCCATTTCAGCCATTCCCTGACGCTTTGCTAAAGCATATAATTCCTTTGTATTACTAAGAGAAGGTAATGCTGTATTGCACTCGTATGCAGTTTCAGAAGCAAGCTCAAGGTCCTTTTGCATCCACTGCAAAGGAAACTCAGGCGAGAAATCTTCTTTATCTATCTTTTCAGTCTTAGCTGCACAAAAAGGAGCTGTCACGGGCAAAGATGTAAGGTTTTCAAACAGGAAGTTTTTATCAAAGCCGAGTGCTTCACCAAACAATACAGCTTCTGCAAATGCAAGCATGCACTGTCCAAGCAAAGTATTTGCAATCATTTTCATTGAAGCCCCTGTACCGTTCGCTCCTGTATAAACTACTTTCTTCCCCATTACTTCAAGCAAATGCATAACTTCATCAACATCCTTCTTATCACCGCCTGCAAAAAAAACAAGCTGAGCGTTTTCAGCAGGTATCTTAGAGCCTGCAACAGGTGCATCTATAAACCTGACATTTCTTTTCTTTGCTTCTTCTGCCATGAGCTTTGTAAATGATGGATTGACCGTACTTGAATCTACCCAAATTGAACCGGATTCCATCGCATTTAAAAAACCGTTTTCACCTAAAGCTGTTTCCTTAACTGCCTGAGGAGTTGAAAGCATTGTGAATACTACCCCGGCATCTTTTACTGCATCTGCCGGTGTATCTTTTACAAGTGCATTACTTCCAAGCCCGTTAGCTTTGCTCTTCGTCCTGTTGTAAACATTTAACCTTCTGCCTGATTTTATCAGGTTGGAAGCCATCCTGCTTCCCATAATTCCAAGACCAATAAATGCTATATTCATGATTTGCTTTGTTTATTTTTATGTTGCAAAAATATCACTATTTTGTAACTCTAACAACTAACTAATGGAACAATGAAACAATATCTTATCGATACATTCAAATTCAATGACTGGGCGAATAAACAGCTATTGGAATCAATAAAGAAAATGCCTGATCCTGAAAAAGCTGTTAGCCTTTTCAGTCACCTGATAAATTCACAGAATAAGTGGATTGCAGGCATTAACGGTAATCCTGATGAACCAAATATGAAATGGTTTCCACCAGTCTATGGCATTAATGAACTTGAAGACAAATGGAATGAAAGCATAAACACGTGGCTGAGCTTTTTAGAGAACAATTCTGAGGAATTGCTTGAATGCGAAGTTGTATTCTCCCGCCAGGATGGTAGTAAATTCGGAGTAAAGATAAATGATATGGCTTTACAGCTGAACTATCATTCTATACATCACCGGGCACAGATTGCAACACTGCTCAGAGAGCAGGAGATTCCGCCGCCATTTTTAGATTATATAGGCAGGGTCTGGAAGAAATATTAGTCGCATATAATTATATATTTAATAAATACTTAGAGTTAGTATCTGTATATAATAAACAGTATTTATTTGCTTAACCGGTCGCTTATTATAACCGTATAATTACTTAGCCTATATGACGCTATAAAATACCTGAATAGCGTTACCCTTAGCCATTGTAAATTCGTTAGTATTAATCTAATATTGCATTGTATATTTCACTAATTAATAAGGTTAGTATTTTATACAGACAATTGAAATCATGGCATTTAAGAACTACAAGTTATACTAAATGAAGATACTGAAGCTTACTGTTTTATCAATATTTATTTTAATGTTATTCCCGGGTTCTTTTTCCTTTGCAAGCATGAGCCCTGAAAGAACTGCCGAATACATGAAAAAAGCTATGAATTATACTGACTCAATTGTTATAGCAAAAGCTAATGTTATTTTACAAAAATATCCTGATAACAAAATAGACCAGCTATGTGAAGCTTTTGATATGCTTTACCTCAACTGGAAATACAGGTCTGACCCCGACGGAAAAGAAAAATTTTACAAAGCAAGCACTTCACTAAAGACATTTAAAGGCGATTGTGATGACTATGCAATAGCAATGGTTTCACTGATGGTCGCACTTGGCGGTAACGGAAGAGTTGTCTGCGTTATTGACCATGCATTCCCCGAAGTTTACCTTGGCAAGAATCTTTCGCATGGTTATCTTGATAGTCTGCCCGTAATGATTAACGCTCATTATGCAAAAACATCAGGACATGAAAATATGATGACAACTGCTCACTACCATAAAGATGCTGACGGCTCTGTTTGGCTTAATATGGATTGGTGGGAGTATTACCCGGGAAGCAAATTTCACAATACCGACCCTGATGCAGAACACATTGTTATTTACCCTGATGGAACATATGAAGTAACATTTCTGAATAAAACCGGACAAGTGTTCCCGTTAGCAAACTAGAGAGTTCTTTAAGTTCTTTAAGTTCTTTAAGTTCTCAATCCCCCTAACCTTATTCCCAAATTTCCCTGGTGCCCTGTGGGATTTTGGGGGAATTTTTTACACAAGCATTTCCCAAACTCACCCTTTTACATTATGCCGTCACTTATACAAATTTACGACTCACTTAAATGATAACTATATTGACAAAGAACGACAGGCAATGCTTCTTATGCTTATAAAAAGCATCACTATTATAAATTTAATATCGAAATAGCCGCTTGTCAAGTTTTTATTGAAAATAGTATAGAGTGCGTAGAATAATTAATCAAATTCATCAGATTTATCACATTTATCAGATTGATAAACCACTATCTCACTATTTCACCATTTCTCTATTTGGACAGGGGTGTGTCCTTAAATAAGCCGGAAAACCCTAAAACATCACTGAAACTTTCCAACTAAAGCGACAATCTTCACGGACTATTTTGGTCGTAATAACGATTCCCGCTAACTGTATTGTAGAATTTCGATTTATTGCGATTTCAGCTCAAAATCGCCATTTTTAAGCTGAATTTTAACTAAAAAGTTGGCTGTAACTGCTTATGTTAATATAACTTAACCTAAATATGAAAAAAATGGCAGTACCGGAAAAGACTGGAGTAACACCTGGATAAGAATTTAATTAAATACAGTTGAGGTATTAACGCATTCAACGGGGTTATGAATAATTACATCATTCATTCCATCATAATCTTAGTAAACGCCTTATTACCTCTCAAAATATCTCTTGTGAAAGTGTGATTAGAACCATTTCACTATTTCACCATCTCACTATTTACAATAGTGCCATATGTCACCTGGCTATTTTTTAGGTTTTTTATTCTTTTTTGGAGGATGGAAGTTATTATACAATTTAATATATTGATCAACAACTTTCAAACTCCTTCCTGT